>JAQVKR010000002.1 GCA_028694565.1 Gammaproteobacteria bacterium
GAAAGTTGGAAAAATCATACCGCAATGCTCCCCTGATTGACACGTTCCGGGAGGCACGATCCTTGGAAAACCAGGAGCTGCGCAAGGCGGGCCTGAAGGTCACCCTGCCGCGCATCAAGATCCTCGAAGTGCTCGAGGGGGCCGACAACCGGCACCTCAGCGCCGAGGATGTCTACAAGGCCCTCCTCGAGGCCGGTGAGGAGGTGGGGCTGGCGACCGTCTACCGGGTTCTCACCCAGTTCGAGAACGCCGGCCTGGTGGCGCGCCACCACTTCGAGGGCGGTCACTCGGTGTTCGAGCTGGAGCAGGGCCAGCACCACGATCACCTGGTGTGCGTGAAGTGCGGCCGGGTGGAGGAGTTCGTGGACGAGACCATCGAGAGCCGCCAGAAGGTCATCGCCGAGAAGGCCGGCTACGACATCACTGATCACTGCCTCTACATCTACGGTATCTGCCCCGACTGCCGGAAGTGACGCTGAGCTGCATCCGGTCCGGTGCACACGGTGCACCCGCCGCCGGCCCCATCTGTACCCGCTCTCCCCACGGCTCGCTACGATCGCTCGAGTTCGACAGTCTCCTGGTCCGGATTTTTCTCGCCAGGAACGCCAAGAGCGCCAAGGTTCGAAATGATCAGGACCATTATGAATGGCGCATCGAGCATCTTGTGCGAGGGCCACTGTAGCAGAGGACCGTCAATCCCTTGTTTTCCCGGCGTTCTTCGCGTCCTGGCACAGTACACTAGGATCCCACCGCGGCCAGCTCCAGCATCTCCCGGGCGTGGGCGAGGGTGTTGTCGGTGATCTCCAGGCCGCCGAGCATGCGGCCGATCTCGTCCACGCGCTGATCGGGCGACAGGGGCCGGACCCGGGTGCGGTTGGCGCCGTCCACCTTCCGCTTGCCCACCTGCAGGTGATGGTGGCCCTGGGCGGCCACCTGGGGCAGGTGGGTGACGGTGAGCACCTGGCGGGTCCCGCCCAGGCTGCGCAGGGAGTGTCCCACCACCTCGGCCACGCCGCCGCCGATGCCCACGTCCACCTCGTCGAAGATGAGGGTGGGCACGGTGCCCGCCTGGACCGTGGCCACCTGGATGGCGAGGCTGATGCGGGAGAGCTCGCCGCCCGAAGCCACCCGGGCCAGCGGGCGGGGCGCCTGGCCGGGGTTGGCCGCCACCCGGAACGCCACCCGTTCGTCGCCGCCGGGGGCCGGCTCGGTGCCGGCACGGGGTTCCAGGGCCACTTCGAAGCGCCCGTCGGGCATGCTCAAGCGGCGGATGCGGCCGGTGATCTCCCCGCCCAGGGCGGCGGCAACCCGGGCGCGGCCGGCGCTCAGGGCCCCGGCCTCTCCGCGGTAGCGCGCGGCCAGGGCCTCCACCCGGGCGGCGAGCTCCGCGCGGCGCTGGTCGGCGTCCTCCAGCCCGGCCAGCTCTGCTGCCAGCTCGCCGGCCAGCCCGGTCAGCTCCGCGGGGCGCACCCGGTGCTTGCGCGACAGGTCGTGGACCGCCTCGATGCGCGCCTCCACCCACCGCAGCCGCTCGGGATCGAGCTCCAGGCGGTCCAGGTAGCGGCGCAGCTCCAGGGCCGCCTCCTTGAGCTGCACCTCGGTGCTCTCGGCCAGTTCGGTGATCGGGGCCAGCTCCGGATCCAGGGCCTGCAGCTCCTCCAGTCCGCGCCGGGCGGCGCCCAGCAGCGCCGCCGCGGAGGTCTCGTCGTCCTCCTGCAGCAGGGCCAGGGTGCGCCCGCCCTCCTCGAGCAGGCGGCCGCCGTTGGCGAGCCGGCGGTGCTCCTCCTCCAGCGCCTCCGCCTCGCCCGGCTGGAGATCGAGCGCCTCCAGCTCCCGCAGCTGGTAGGCGAGGAGCTCGCGGCGGGCGTCCCGCTCGGCCGCGGCGGTGGCGAGGCGCTCCAGCGCCTCCCGGGCGGCGCGCCATTCGCGCGCCGTGGCGGCGACCGACCGGGCCGCGGCCTGGAGGTCGCCGTAGCCGTCCAGCAGGGCGGTCTGCACCTCCGGGCGCAGCAGCGACTGGTGCTCGTGCTGGCCGTGGATGTCGATGAGCAGCTCGCCCAGCTCGCGCAGGGACTGCATGGGGGCGGGGCGGCCGTTGATGTAGCCCTTCGAGCGGCCCTCGGCGGAGAGGGTGCGGCGCAGGACGCACTCCCCCTCCTCGTCCAGCTCCTGCTCCGCGAGCCAGGCCCGGGCCGCGGGGGCGTCGCCGAGGTCGAAAGCCGCCGTCACCTCAGCCCGCGCGCAGCCCTCGCGGATGATGCCGGTGTCCGCCCGATCGCCCAGGGCCAGCCCGAGGGCGTCGATGAGGATCGACTTGCCCGCGCCGGTCTCCCCGGTGAGCACGGTCATGCCCGCCTCGAAGTCCAGATCGAGGCGATCGACGATGGCGAAGTCGCTGATGTGCAGGTGGGTCAGCATGCTCCGGTTCCGGCAGGCGGTGGACGGTACACGACTGCCCGGGGGGTCAGGTGACCTTGCGGCCCCAGTGCAGCTTGGTGCGCAGGATATCGTAATAGTTATGGCCGCGCGGTTGAATCAGGGTGATGCGCTGGGGCTTCTTGCCGATGCGCACCCGGTCCCCCGGGTGGAGCTGGAAGTTGATCTGGCCGTCGCAGGTGATCTGGGCGTGGCCGTCGTTGGAGTCGCTCAGCACCACCTCCACCTGGCTGTCCCCGGTGACCACCAGGGGGCGGTTGGTGAGGGTGTGGGGGCAGATGGGCACCAGCACGATGGCATCCAGCTTGGGATGGACGATGGGGCCGCCCCCGGACAGGGCGTAGGCGGTGGAGCCGGTGGGGGTGGCGACGATCAGGCCGTCGGAGCGCAGCGAGTAGACGAACTGGCCGTCGACGTAGGTCTCGAACTCGATCATGCGCGCCGCGTCCCACTTGTGCAGCACCACGTCGTTGAAGGCCGCGTTCTCGGCGATCCGCTGCCCGCCGCGGCTGATCTCCGCGTGCAGCAGGAAGCGCTCCTCGCGCTGGTGATCGCCACCGAGGATCTGCTCCAGGCGTCCGAGCATGGACTCGGGGCTGATGTCGGCCAGGAAGCCGAGCCGCCCCAGGTTGACGCCCAGCAGGGGCACGCCGTAGTCGGCCAGGCTGCGGGCGGCGTTGAGCAGGGTGCCGTCCCCGCCCACCACGACCACCAGCTGGCACTCCCGCCCCAGCCGGCCGCGCTCGCAGGTCTCCAGCTCGGCGACCGGCAGGCCGGCGGCGGTGCACTCGTCCATCACCACCCGGTGCCCGCGGCGGAGCAGGAATTCGCGCAGGGTCGCCAGCGTGGCGTGGACCCTGGGGTCGTCCTGCTTGCCGATGAGACCGATGCAATGGAAGGTGCCCGGCATGTTTTCCTCTCCCTGTGCGAGCTGTCGGATGATTGTAACGGAAAACCCGCTCCGCCATAGGGGTTGGGCCGAATCCGCGGGCCTGCGGGGGGCGTGGGCGGGTGTTTAGCAATCGACAGGGGAGAGTGCTAATATCCCCCAGCAGGCGCGGAGAGCACAGCAGGCCTCATGCAGACCCGGAAACCCCACGACAGCAACGACGGCGTCGTCGACAGCAGCCACCTGAGCGATCGCGCCCGGCTGCTGCTCAAGGCGCTGGTGGAGCAGTACATCCGCGAGGGCCAGCCGGTGGGCTCGCGCACCCTCGCGCGCACCACCGGGCTGAACCTGAGCCCGGCCACCATCCGCAACGTGATGTCGGATCTGGAGGAGCTCGGCTTCATCCGCGCTCCCCACACCTCTGCCGGCCGCATCCCCACGGCCCAGGGCTACCGCTTCTTCGTCGACAGCATGCTGACGGTCAAGCCGCTCCGGTCGCGGGAGCTGCGCGAGCTGCAGGAGCGGCTGCACCCCGATCTCAACGTCAAGGGGCTGGTGGCCTCGGCCTCGGCGCTGCTCTCGGGGGTGACGCGGATGGCCGGCGTGGTGACCGTGCCGCGCCGCGAGCTCATGGTGCTGCGGCAGGTGGAGTTCCTGCCCCTGTCCGATTCCCGGGTGCTGGTGATCCTGGTGCTCAACGAGCACGAGGTGCAGAACCGGGTCATCCACACCGAGCGGCCCTACACCGCCGGCGAGCTCCAGGAGGCGGCCAACTATCTCAACGCCACCTACGCCGGCCAGGACATGGTGGCGCTGCGCGGCAAGCTGCTGGAGGCGATGCAGCGCGACCGCGAGCAGATGGACCGGATGATGCTCACCGCCATCGAGGTGGCGGAGAAGGCGTTCGACGACGAGAGCGGCAACGGCGGCGACTACATCATCGCCGGCGAGGCCAACCTGCTGCAGTTCGGGGAGTTCGCCGCCACCCAGCAGCTGCGGCGGCTGTTCGAGGCCTTCAACCACAAGCGCGACCTGCTCAAGCTGCTCGACCGCTGCCTGCAGGCCGAGGGCATCCAGATATTCATCGGCGAGGAGACCGGCCGCGAGGCCCTGGGCGAGGTGAGCCTGGTGACCGCCCCCTATTCGATCGATGACCACGTGGTGGGCGTGCTCGGCGTCATCGGACCCACCCGCATGGCCTACGAGCGGGTCATCCCCATCGTGGATGTCACCGCGCGACTGCTCGGCGCGGCCTTGAAACCAAAGCAATAACCCCCACATAACCGGCTACCCCCCCCTGCGCCCGCGGCGCGGGCGCGGTGTCCGTTCAAGCTTTGCCAGGAGGAATGCAGGCGCATGTCCAGAGAAGAGAAGAACCGCCCGGAAGAGCAGCCGGCCGCCGGGAGCGCGGCGCCGGAAGCGGAACAGGCCCGGGCGGAAGCGGCACCGGAGCCGGGCGAGGCCGGCGCGGAGCCCGTCGATGTCGAGACCCGGCTGGCGGAGGCCGAGACCCGCGCGGCCGAGCACTGGGACAAGGTGGTCCGGCTGCAGGCGGAGCTGGACAATCAGCGCCGGCGCCTGGAGCGGGACGTGGAGAAGGCCCACCGCTACGGCCTGGAGAAGTTCGCCCGGGAGCTGTTGCCGGTGCGCGACAGCCTGGAGCACGGGCTGGAGGCCGCCGGTTCCGGCTCCGAGGAGCTCGGCGCGCTGCGCGACGGCATGGCGCTGACCCTGAAGATGCTCGACGCCGTTCTGGACAAGTTCGGGATCCAGGTGGTGGACCCGGCCGGCCAGCCCTTCAACCCCGAGCTGCACGAGGCGATGACCATGCAGCCGAGCGCCGAGGTGGAGCCCGGCCACGTGCTGGCCGTGTACCAGAAGGGCTACCTGCTCAATGACCGTCTGATCCGGCCGGCCCGGGTGGTGGTCGCCCGGGAACCCGCCGAGTAGGGGCTTGAAGGCGGGCGCGGCGGCCCCCATGTAGAGCCTCAACCGGGCTTGAACCAGTTACAGATTTTACGAACGGAGAGATTCGGCAATGGGAAAGATCATCGGCATCGACCTGGGCACCACCAATTCCTGCGTGGCGGTGATGGAAGGCGGCGGCAAGGCCCGGGTCATCGAGAACAGCGAGGGTGACCGCACCACCCCGTCCATCGTCGCCTTCACCAAGGACGGCGAGACCCTGGTGGGCCAGCCGGCCAAGCGCCAGGGGGTCACCAACCCGCAGAATACCCTGTTCGCCATCAAGCGCCTGATCGGGCGCCGCTTCAAGGACGAGGTGGTGCAGCGGGACATGAACATGGTGTCCTACAAGATCGTGGAGGCGGACAACGGCGACGCCTGGGTCGAGGCCCACGGCAAGAAGATGGCGCCGCCGCAGGTTTCCGCCCAGGTGCTGCAGAAGATGAAGAAGACCGCCGAGGACTATCTCGGCGAGCCGGTCACCGAGGCGGTCATCACCGTCCCGGCCTACTTCAACGACTCCCAGCGCCAGGCCACCAAGGACGCCGGCCGCATCGCCGGGCTCGAGGTGAAGCGCATCATCAACGAGCCCACCGCCGCGGCGCTCGCCTTCGGCATGGACAAGAAGCCGGGCGAGCGCAAGATCGCCGTCTACGACCTGGGCGGCGGCACCTTCGACATCTCCATCATCGAGATCGCCGAGGTGGAGGGCGAGCATCAGTTCGAGGTGCTCTCCACCAACGGCGACACCTTCCTCGGCGGCGAGGACTTCGACAAGCGGCTCATCGACTACCTGGCCGACGAGTTCAAGAAGGAGCAGGGCATGGACCTGCGCGGCGATCCGCTGGCCATGCAGCGCCTGAAGGAGGCCGCCGAGAAGGCCAAGATCGAGCTCTCCTCCGGCCAGCAGACCGAGATCAACCTGCCCTACATCACCGCCGACCAGAGCGGGCCCAAGCACCTCAACATCCGCGTGACCCGGGCCAAGTTCGAGTCGCTGGTGGAGGAGCTCGTCGACCGCACCATCGAGCCCTGCAAGGTGGCCCTGAAGGACGCCGGGCTCTCCGTCGGCGAGGTGGACGACGTGCTGCTGGTGGGCGGCATGACCCGCATGCCCAAGGTGCAGGAGAAGGTGAAGTCCTTCTTCGGCAAGGAGCCGCGCCGGGACGTGAACCCGGACGAGGCGGTGGCCGTCGGCGCGGCCATCCAGGCGGCGGTGCTCTCCGGCGAGGTGAAGGATGTCCTGCTGCTGGACGTGACCCCGCTGTCGCTGGGCATCGAGACCCTGGGCGGGGTGATGACCAAGATCATCGACAAGAACACCACCATTCCCACCAAGGCGAACCAGGTGTTCTCCACCGCCGACGACAACCAGACCGCGGTGACCGTGCACGTGCTGCAGGGCGAGCGCGAGATGGCGCGCGACAACAAGTCGCTGGGCCGGTTCGATCTGGGTGACATTCCCCCGGCACCCCGCGGCGTGCCCCAGATCGAGGTGACCTTCGACATCGACGCCAACGGCATTCTCCACGTCTCGGCGAAGGACAAGGCCACCAACCGCGAGCAGTCCATCGTCATCAAGGCCTCCTCCGGCCTGAGCGACGACGAGATCGAGCGCATGGTCAAGGACGCCGAGGCCCACGCCGCCGACGATCGCAAGATGCGCGAGCTGGTGGATGCGCGCAACCAGGCCGACGCCATGATCCATGCCACCCGCAAGTCCCTCGATGAGCTCAAGGACAAGGTGGAGGAGGGCGAGAAGAAGTCCATCGAGGAGGCCATCGAGGCGCTGCAGGAAGCCGTCAAGGGCGATGACAGGGAGAACATCGAGGCCAAGACCAAGGCGCTGGCCGAAGCTTCCGGGAAGCTGGCCGAGCGGGTCTATGCCCAGCAGTCCACCCAGCAGGAAGCCGGTGCCGCCGGCGCCCAGGAGGGTGGCGCCGCCGCGGGCGGCGAGGACGTGGTGGACGCCGAGTTCGAAGAGGTGAAGGACGACAAGAAGTAACCCTGTCCGGCTGCCGCCGGAGCCAGGCGCGGGGAAAATCCCGCGCCTGGCTTTGTCGTGTCCGGCCGGATGAAATGCTGAACCGCAGCTAACCGAACCTGCCCCGCAGGCGCCGTCGCGGCGCGCGCGGGGAGGAAACGGCCGCCGTGGGTGTACGGACGGCGCCTGAAGTGGCAGGAGAATCATGTCCAAGCGGGATTACTACGAAGTGCTCGGGGTGGCCAAGAACGCCTCCGAGGCGGAGCTGAAGAAGGCCTACCGGCGGATGGCGATGAAGCATCATCCCGACCGCAATACCGGGGACAAGGAGGCGGAGAACAAGTTCAAGGAGGCCAAGGAGGCCTACGAGGTCCTCTCCGATGCCCGCAAGCGCGCCGCCTATGACCAGTTCGGCCACGCCGGGGTGGATTCCGGCGCCGGCATGGGCGGCGGGGGCTTCCGCGGCGGCGGGGGGTTCAGCGACATCTTCGAGGACATTTTCGGCGATGTCTTCGGTGGGGGCGGCGGCGGCCGCGGCGGCTCCCGCGCCTATCGGGGCGCCGATCTGCGCTATGACCTGGAGCTGAGCCTCGAGGAGGCGGTGCAGGGCACCACGGTGAAGATCCGCATCCCGGTGCACGTGGAGTGCGGGGCGTGCGGCGGCAGCGGCGCCCGCAAGGGCAGCGAGCCCACCATCTGCACCACCTGCGGCGGCGCCGGCCAGGTGCGGATCCAGCAGGGCTTCTTCTCGGTGCAGCAGGCCTGCCCCCACTGCCGCGGCACCGGCAGGGTCATCAGCGATCCCTGCCCGGAGTGTCGCGGGCGGGGCCGGGTGCAGGAGCAGAAGACCCTCTCGGTGAAAGTCCCGGCCGGGGTGGACAGCGGGGATCGGATCCGCCTTTCCAGCGAAGGCGAGGCGGGGGAGAACGGCGGGCCGCCCGGCGATCTCTACGTGCAGATCCGGGTGCGCGAGCATCCCATCTTCGTGCGCGACGGCGCCGATCTCTACTGCGAGGTGCCCATCAGCTTCGTCACCGCCGCGCTGGGCGGGGAGCTGGAGGTGCCCACCCTGAACGGCCGGGTGAAGCTCAAGGTCCCGGCGGAGACCCAGACCGGCAAGCTGTTCCGCATCCGCGGCAAGGGTGTGCGGCCCGTGCGCGGCAACGGCGAGGGGGACCTGCTGTGCCGGGTGGTGGTGGAAACCCCGGTGAACCTCACCGGCCGCCAGAAGGAGCTGCTGCAGGAGCTGGAGCAGACCATGGTGGAGGGCAAGGGGCGTCACGATCCCCACTCCACCACCTGGTGGGACAACGTTAAACAGTTCTTCAAGGAGTTGTGATGCGTGATGGGTGATGGGTGATGCGTGATGCGTGATGCGAAAGGCGTGATGCGGCATCATTCCCATCACTCATCACTCATCACTCATCACTCATCACCCATTACCCACAACATCCCTGAACCGGAACCAACCTGACCAACGAGCCGGAGCCCCAGAGAATGACCCGAGTAGCCATTGCCGGCGCCGCCGGGCGCATGGGACTGAGCCTGATCCAGGCCTGCCAGATGAGTGAGCACGTGCAGCTGGGCGCCGCCACGGAGCGGCCCGGCGGGGCCGCCGTGGGACGTGATGCCGGCGAGCTGGCCGGGTTGTCCGCGGCGGGGGTCCCGCTGGTGGAGGACCTGGCGGCGGTGACCGACCGCTTCGATGTGCTCATCGACTTCACCTCCCCGGAGGCGACCCTGGCCCACGCCGAGGTGTGCCGCCGGGCCGGCCGGCGGATGGTGATCGGCACCACCGGCCTGAACCCGGACCAGCGGGCGCGGCTGGCGGAGGCGGCGCAGGATATCGCCATCGTCTTCGCGCCCAACATGAGCGTCGGGGTCAACCTCTGCTTCAAGCTGGCCGAGATCGCCGCCCGGGTGCTCGGTGACGAGGTGGACATCGAAATCATCGAGGCCCACCACCGCCACAAGGTGGATGCGCCCTCCGGAACCGCCGTGCGGCTGGGCGAGATCGTGGCCGCCGCACTGGGGCGGGACCTGGCCGAGTGCGCCGTCTATGGCCGCGAGGGACGGACCGGGGCGCGCGATCACAGGACCATCGGCTTCGAGACCATCCGCGCCGGCGACATCGTGGGGGATCACACGGTGCTGTTCGCCGGGGAGGGCGAGCGGATCGAGATTACCCACAGGGCCTCCAGCCGGATGACCTTCGCCGGCGGGGCCGTGCGCGCCGCCTCCTGGGTGATGGGCCACGAGCGCGGCCTGTTCGACATGCAGGACGTGCTGGGCCTCAAGTAGCCGCGTCGCCCCGACCCGCGCCTCTGCGCGCCGGCGCGGAACCGGCGACCGATCGCGGGTTCCGCTGATCGAGGCGGCGCATCGCCCCCTCCCGGCCGGCCGTCCCTGCCGCGCGGCGGCCCGGTCCGGGGAGCGGCTCCGCGGGGATGGGCCCGTATCCCCGCTGTTCGCGCCCTTGCCAAGAAAGGCCATATGGTCCAACGGGTTGCGTCATTCCGGGGATGGCCGGAAGTGGTGTGGCGGAGGTTCTCTTCCCCCCGTCGATGGCGTAAGCTTGGGTTCGGGAGGACGTCCGCCGGTGCGGGCGCGGAACGAACGGTAAAACCAGACCATCCATCCATCGGGGGCAGATCATGCTCGGCGAAAACCACGACCTTTTCCACGAGTTTCCGGAGTACAAGGACAAGATTGTCGAGATGCGGGGCAGCCATGAGGAGTTTGCCCGCATCATGGACGACTACGACGCGCTCGACGCCAGGATCCGCGAACTGGAACTGCACGATCAGCCGGTTGCCGACAACTACATGGAGGAGCTCAAGCTGCAGCGGGTCCAGCTCAAGGACCAGCTTTACGGGTTGCTGAAGGCCTGACCGCGCGGGTACCGCCGACCTCCGGACCCGGGCGCCGCCGGCGCCGGGGGCCGGGAGCGCCCGGAACGGCCCCGGGGCGGGGCGCGATGCCCCCGGAGGCGTCGGAATCGCCGGTGGTCCAGGGGCCGTTCCGCGTGCGCGGGCGCCTTGCAACCGCCCGTGGTGTCGCTGAATTCCCGCCGCCGGCCCCGCTCGCGGCGGATTCCCGGAGGGCGGCGGCGGGACGGGGGGCCGTCATCGCCCCCGCCGAGGCGGGGGCGGAACGCCGGGGCATGGGGCCCCGGGAATCACAGGAGCTGGCAGATGAGCGTGGACAAAGAAGCCCTGATCAGGGAACGCATCGAACTGCAGAATGCCTACCGCGAGTATGTCGCCCAGAACGGATTCGACTACCAGGAGTACGTGTGCGCCCAGCCCGGCAGTTTCTACCACACCTACAAGACCCGGCTGGCCGAGATCAACGCCGTGCTCGCACCGGAGCTCAAGTACCAGCGCGGGGCTGACTGAGGGGGGTGTCCGGTGGTCCCTGTCCGGGCATTGTGCGTGGACAGTCAGGCGCCGGATCGCTTAACATATTTGAATTATCGGTGCCGCGCCCCGGTGCGGCCTGCCGACCCGGAAGTTGCGACGGGACGGGCCATCTGGGTTCGTCCCGTTTTGACGTGGGTGGAACCAGTCCACCCAGCCTGCACAGAGTACCCCTGGAGGTCCGCTTGAGCACGCCCGCCCTGTTGGCACTGGAGGACGGCACCCTTTTCCATGGCCAATCCATCGGCATCGACGGCCAGGTGACCGGCGAGGTGGTGTTCAACACCGCCATGACCGGCTACCAGGAGATTCTGACCGACCCGTCCTATGCCCGGCAGATCATCACCCTGACCTATCCCCACATCGGCAACGTGGGGACCACGCCGGAGGACGAGGAATCCACCCACGTCTGGGCCAGCGGCCTGGTCATCCGCGATCTCCCGGCCCGGGTCAGCAACTGGCGCAGCCGGATGAGCCTGCCCGAGTTCCTCCACAAGCAGCGGGTGGTGGCCATCGCCGACATCGACACCCGCCGGCTGACCCGCATCCTGCGTGAAAAGGGCGCCCAGAACGGCTGCATCGCGGCCGGGCCGGACATCGACGCGGAGGCGGCGGTCGCCGCCGCCCGCGGCTTCCCCGGGCTGAAGGGCATGGATCTGGCCCGCGAGGTGACCACCCATATGCCCTACGAGTGGGCCCAGGGCACCTGGAGCCTGGAGGGCGGGTTGCCCGAGGCGCCCCACCCCCTGGAGGAGAAGCTGCCCTGGCACGTGGTGGCCTATGACTACGGCGTCAAGCACAACATCCTGCGCATGCTGGTGGACCGCGGCTGCCGGGTGACCGTGGTGCCGGCGCAGGCCCCGGCCGCCGAGGTGCTGGCCATGAATCCGGACGGGGTTTTCCTCTCCAACGGACCGGGCGACCCGGAGCCCTGTGACTACGCCATCGAGGCCATCGGCGGGATCCTGGCCAGCGGCGTGCCGGTGTTCGGCATCTGCCTGGGCCACCAGCTGCTGGGCCTGGCCAGCGGGGCGCGCACGGTGAAGATGAAGTTCGGCCACCACGGCGCCAACCACCCGGTGCAGGACCTGGACAGCAGCCGGGTGATGATCACCAGCCAGAACCATGGCTTCGCCGTGGACGAGACGAGCCTGCCGGAGAATCTGCGCCCGACGCACCGTTCTCTCTTCGACGGCTCCCTGCAGGGCATCCACCGCACGGATTGCCCGGCCTTCAGCTTCCAGGGCCATCCCGAGGCGAGCCCCGGGCCCCATGACGCCGCCCCCCTGTTCGACCATTTCGTCGAGCTGATCCGGGACTACCGGCAGGCCTGAGCCTCATGCATCACAACCCGCGGCGGCGGCGCCGCCGCGGGCGACCCGAGCAGTCACAGACGCGTTACGCGGTGAAACATGCCTAAAAGAACCGACATCAAGAGCATCCTCATCATCGGCGCCGGCCCCATCGTCATCGGCCAGGCCTGCGAGTTCGACTACTCCGGCGCCCAGGCCTGCAAGGCGCTGCGTGAGGAGGGTTACCGCGTCATCCTGGTCAACTCCAATCCGGCCACCATCATGACCGACCCGGTGATGGCCGACGCCACCTACATCGAGCCGGTGACCTGGCAGACGGTGGCGCGCATCATCGAGAAGGAGCGCCCGGATGCCATCCTGCCCACCATGGGCGGCCAGACGGCGCTGAACTGCGCCCTGGACCTGGCCCGCGAGGGGGTGCTGGAGCAGTTCGGCGTGGAGCTCATCGGCGCCTCCCGCGACGCCATCGACAAGGCCGAGGACCGCGAGCGGTTCCGCGAGGCGATGAAGAAGATCGGCCTGGAGACGCCGCGCTCGGCCATCGCCCACAGCCTCGAGGAGGCCACCCAGGTCCAGGCGCAGATCGGCTTCCCGGCCATCATCCGGCCCTCCTTCACCCTCGGCGGCTCCGGCGGCGGCATCGCCTACAACCGCGAGGAGTTCCTGGAGATCTGCGAACGCGGCCTCGATCTCTCCCCCACCAACGAACTGCTCATCGAGGAGTCGGTGCTGGGGTGGAAGGAGTACGAGATGGAGGTGGTGCGGGACAAGGCCGACAACTGCATCATCATCTGCTCCATCGAGAACCTGGACCCCATGGGCGTGCACACCGGTGACTCCATCACCGTGGCCCCGGCCCAGACCCTGACCGACAAGGAATACCAGATCATGCGCGACGCCTCCATCGCGGTGTTGCGCGAGATCGGCGTGGAGACGGGCGGGTCGAACGTGCAGTTCGGCATCGATCCGGACAGCGGGCGCATGGTGATCATCGAGATGAACCCGCGCGTGTCCCGCTCCTCGGCGCTGGCCTCCAAGGCCACCGGCTTCCCCATCGCCAAGGTGGCGGCGAAGCTGGCGGTGGGCTACACCCTGGACGAGCTGCGCAACGAGATCACCGGCGGCGCCACGCCGGCCTCCTTCGAGCCGACCATCGACTACGTGGTCACCAAGGTGCCGCGGTTCAACTTCGAGAAGTTCCCGCGCGCCAATCCGCGCCTGACCACCCAGATGAAGTCGGTGGGCGAGGTGATGGCCATCGGCCGCACCTTCCAGGAGTCGATGCAGAAGGCGCTGCGGGCGCTGGAGATCGGGACCGACGGATTCAACGAGCAGCTCGATCTCTCCGCCGAGGACGCCATCGATCTGCTGCGCGGCGAGTTGAAGAGCCCGGGCCCCGATCGCATCTGGTACGTGGCCGACGCCTTCCGCGCCGGGATGGACGTGGAGGCCCTCTACAGCCTTACCGCTATCGACCCCTGGTTCCTGGAGCAGATCCGGGAGCTGGTGGAGCTGGAGGGGCGGGTGGCGGAGTCGGGCCTGGCGGCCATGGACCGCGACCGGGTCTGGCGGCTGAAGCGCAAGGGCTTCTCCGACCGGCGCCTGGCGCAGCTGCTGGGCGTGACCGAGCACGCCTTCCGCAAGCGCCGCCACGAGCTGGGCGTGCGCCCGGTCTACAAGCGGGTGGACACCTGCGCGGCGGAATTCGCCACCGACACCGCCTACCTCTACTCCACCTACGAGGAGGAGTGCGAGGCCGATCCCACCGCGCGCGACAAGGTGATGGTGCTCGGCGGCGGCCCCAACCGCATCGGCCAGGGCATCGAGTTCGACTACTGCTGCGTGCATGCCGCCCAGGCCTGCCGCGAAGACGGCTTCGAGACCATCATGGTCAACTGCAACCCGGAGACCGTCTCCACCGACTACGACACCTCCGACCGCCTCTACTTCGAGCCGCTGACGCTGGAGGATGTGCTGGAGATCGTCCATGTGGAGGCGCCGAAGGGGATCATCGTCCAGTACGGCGGCCAGACGCCGCTGAAGCTGGCCCGCTCACTGGAGGCCGCCGGCGCGCCCATCATCGGCACCACGCCCGACGCCATCGACCGCGCCGAGGACCGGGAGCGGTTCCAGCAGATGCTGCACCGGCTCGGGCTGCGCCAGCCGCCCAACCGCACGGCCCGCAACCAGGAGCAGGCGGTGGTGCTGGCCGAGGAGATCGGCTACCCCCTGGTGGTGCGCCCCTCCTACGTGCTCGGCGGCCGGGCGATGGAGATCGTCTACAACGAGGAGGAGCTGCGCCGCTACATGCGCGAGGCGGTCTCCGTCTCCAACGAATCCCCGGTCCTGCTGGATCGTTTCCTCGACGATGCCATCGAGGTGGACGTGGACGCGGTGTGCGACGGCCCCGATGTGCTCATCGGCGGCATCATGGAGCACATCGAGCAGGCCGGCGTGCACTCGGGCGACTCCGCCTGCTCGCTGCCGCCCTACAGCCTGAGCCCGGCGGTCCAGGACGAGCTGCGCGAGCAGATGTCCAAAATGGCCCTGGAGCTGGGGGTGGTGGGGCTGATGAATGCCCAGTTCGCCATCAAGGACGGCGACATCTACGTGCTCGAGGTGAACCCGCGCGCCTCGCGCACGGTGCCCTTCGTCTCCAAGGCCACCGGCTACTCGCTGGCCAAGATCGCCGCCCGCTGCATGCTCGGGCGGAGCCTGGCCGACCAGGGCTGCCTGGAGG
The DNA here is from genome assembly GCA_028694565.1 of Gammaproteobacteria bacterium. Taxonomy (GTDB): domain Bacteria; phylum Pseudomonadota; class Gammaproteobacteria; order DSM-26407; family DSM-26407; genus Thioalbus. Next base: position 14,747 of record JAQVKR010000002.1, read on the forward strand.
AGCGGGTGCCGCAGCACTTCTCGGTGAAGGAGGCGGTGTTCCCGTTCATCAAGTTCCCCGGCGTGGATCCGATCCTGGGGCCGGAGATGAAATCCACCGGCGAGGTGATGGGCGTGGGCGAGACCTTCGGCGAGGCCTTCTACAAGGCGGCGCTGGGGGCCGGCTCCCAGCTGCCGCGCAGCGGCAAGGTCTTCATCAGCGTACGCGACGCCGAGCGCGGACGGGTCGGGCAGCTCGCGCGCGATTTCGTCGAGCTCGGCTTCGAGGTCTTCGCCACCCGCGGCACCGCCGCGGTGATCGAGGCCGCCGGCGTGCCCGTGCAGCGGGTGAACAAGGTGGCCGAGGGGCGTCCCCACATCGTCGACATGATCAAGAACGACGAGATCAGCTTCATCGTCAACACCACGGAGGGCAAGCAGGCCATCGCCGACTCCTACGCCATCCGCCGCAGCGCCCTCCAGCACAAGGTGAGCTATACCACCACCCTGGCCGGCGGGTTCGCCACCGCCCTGGCGCTGCGCAACGAGGATCGCGGCAGCGTCTACCGCCTGCAGGACCTGCACTGAAAGAAGGGCACCCATGACGAGAGTACCGATGACGAAGGCCGGCGCGGAAAAGCTCCGCTCCGAACTCGACCACCTCAAGACGGTGGCGCGGCGCAAGGTGGTGAACGCCATTGCCGAGGCCCGCGCCCACGGCGATCTCAAGGAGAACGCCGAATACCATGCCGCCAAGGAGCAGCAGGGCTTCATCGAGGGGCGCATCGCCGAGATCGAGCACAAGCTCAGCCACGCCCACATCGTCGATATCCAGAGCCTCGACGTGGGCGACAAGGTGGTGTTCGGCGCCACGGTGGACCTGTTCAACACCGAGACCGACGACGAGGTCACCTACCAGATCGTCGGCGACGACGAGGCGGATCTGAAAGAGGGCAAGATTTCCGTCTCCTCGCCCCTGGCCCGGGCCATCATCGGCAAGTCCGTGGGTGACGAGGTGGTCGCCAAGACTCCCGGCGGCGAGGTGATCTACGAGATCATCGAGGTTCGCTATCTCTGATCCGGGAGGGGCATGTTTCCACCGGAATCGCGTAGCATGACGGCAAGGGTCGGGGGTTCCGCCGCCCCGACGCGGATATCCGCACTTCGCCGCCCGTGGCGGCTAGGGCATCATTCGCAGTTCGAGACCATGGTCGCGGCGTGCGGCGCGGCTCCCACACATCACCGTTGCCCGTTCCGGGCATAAACGGCAACCCGAGCAGAGGTAAAGACGTGAGGAAGATTACCCGATATGCGCTGCAGGGCCTGGCCCTGACCGCCGCCCTCGCGGGCGCCCATGTTCCCACCGCCGCCGCCGCGGAGACACTGGCCACCGTCAACGGGCAGGCCATCACCCCGGTGCTGGTGGAGGCCTACGCCAAGCGCCGCCCCAAGGAGGGTGGCGATGTGTCCCAGGAGATCCTGGTGGGCGAGCTGGTGGCGCAGGAGCTGCTGGTGCAGGAGGCCCTGAAGCAGGGGCTGGAGAAGGATGAGAAGCTGGAGGCGGAGCTGGAGGTGATGCGTCGCGGCCTTCTCGCCGGCCGCGCCGTGCAGTCCTACCTCGCCGCGCACCCCATCAGCGACGAGGACCTGCAGAAGGAGTACGAGGTCCTGGCCCCGCGCATGAGCACCACCGAGTTCAAGGCCCGCCACATCCTGCTGAAGACCGAGGACGAGGCCAAGGCGGTCATCAAGGAGCTGGACGGCGGCGCCGACTTCGCGGAGCTGGCCAAGAGCAAGTCGACCGGTCCCTCCGGCAAGTCCGGCGGCGATTTGGGCTGGTTCGCAGCCAACCAGATGGTGAAACCCTTCGCCGACGCCGTCGCCGCGATGGAAAAGGGAAAGTACAGCGCCCAGCCGGTGCAGACCCAGTTCGGCTGGCATGTGATCCTGCTCGAGGACAGCCGTACCACGCCCGCACCGGCCCTGGACGACATCCGCGATCAGTTGACCGAGTTCCTGCAGCAGCGCGCCACCCAGGAGTGGCTCAACGAGCTGCGCGCCAAGGCCAAGATTGAACTGGGCGGCTCCTGAGGGCGGGTCTGATTCCAGGCCGGTCCTGCCCGCCAACGCCGGTGAGCGCATTCTGCTCACCCTGTGGGCGGGCGGCCTCTGGATCGCCGGCTACCTGGTGGCGCCGCTGTTGTTCGCCACCCTGGAGGAGCGCCAGCTGGCGGGCATGATCGCCGGCCGGGTGTTTACCGCCACCAGCTACCTGGGCCTGGCCTGCGGGATGCTGCTGCTGGCCGGCGCGCTCTACCGCGAGGGCCGCCGCGTCGTGCGCGACTGGCGTGCGGCGGTGGTGTGCGTGATGCTGGCCCTCACCGCGGCGGGCGAATTCCTGCTGCAGCCGCGCATGGCCGCCCTGAAGGCGGAGGGTCTGCTGGAGGGCGGCGCGGCGGCGGCCCGGTTCGGGCTTCTGCACGGCATCTCCAGCAGCCTGTGGCTGGTGAACAGCGTGCTGGCCCTGGCGCTGGTGACGGCGGCCGGGACGGTCCTGTCCGGCCGCCCGCTCAGGGCAGGCGGATGACTGGCGGGTCGCCGGGCAGGTAGATGATGGCCACGTGGCCGATGATCTGCACCAGCCCGGCCCCGGTGGCCGCGCACAGCGCGTCGGCGAGCCCGCGCCGATCCTCGCGGTCCTCGCCGACCAGGCGGACCTTGATCAGCTCGTGATCCCGGAGCGCCCGCGCGGTCTCGTCGATGAGCGCCTGGGTGAGGCCGGCGCTGCCCATGAGGATCACCGGGCGCAGGGAGTGGGCGCGGCTGCGGAGAAAACGGTTCTGCTTGCCCGTCAGTTGCATGAGTGGTCGAGGGGTTTCAGGTTGAACGAAAGGGGGCGTAGTTTACCGCGTCCGGGCAGGGGAATGACAGTGGCCCCGAGCCCCTTCAACGGCGTGAAGGTGGAGCTGGGCATCGCCCTGCTGCTCGGTCTGCTGTTGTGGCTGGTCCACGATCGGCTGGTGAGCGGCACGCCGGGCCAGCTCCTGCTCCTGCTCGGCTATGGCTGGCTCGCCGCGGGGTGGCTGGTCTGGCGGGCCCGCGGGGTATTGCGCCGCCAGCGCGCCGCGGCGCCCGCGCCCGACCGGGAGGACTGAGCCATGGCCCGCTCCAAGAGCAGCAACCGCTGGCTGCAGGAACACTTCAACGACGCCTACGTGAAGCGCGCCCAGCAGGAGGGCTACCGCTCCCGCGCCGTGTTCAAGCTGCTGGAGATCCAGGAGCGGGACAAGCTGCTGCGCCCGGGCATGACCGTGGTGGATCTCGGCGCCGCCCCCGGCGGCTGGTCGGAGGCGGCGGTGCGCCTGGTGGGCGACCGGGGCCGGGTGGTGGCGCTGGACATCCTGCCCATGGACGCCATCGCCGGGGTGGAGTTCATCCAGGGCGACTTCCGCGAGGACGAGGTGCTGGACCGGCTGATCGGGTGCGTGGGGAATCGGCCCGTGGACCTTGTGATGTCCGATATGGCCCCCAATATTAGTGGTACGAAGGCGGTGGACCAGCCCCGCGCGATGTACCTGGCCGAGCTGGCGCTGGATCTGGCGCGGCGGGTCCTGGCGCCGGGCGGGGATTTCCTGGTCAAGGTGTTCCAGGGCGAGGACTTCGACGCCTACCTGCGGGAGGTCCGTGGGAGCTTCGGCAAGGTCATGATTCGCAAGCCGAAAGCGTCGCGCCCGCGGTCGCGGGAAGTGTACCTGCTGGCGAGGAACTATCTCGTATAGTAACGTACTAACCAGTTGATGCCGGCGCGGCCGGCCCGTTTCCGCCCCTGTGGCCCATGCCCCCCCAGTTGGAACCGAGAGGGCTCTCAGATTGAACGACATGGCAAAGAACATCATCCTGTGGGTTGTTATCGCGGTCGTGCTGATGTCCGTGTTCAACAACTTCAGCCCGCGCCAGCCGGCCAACCAGCCCCTGGATTACTCCCAGTTCATCGCCGATGTGAAGTCGGGCCAGGTGCAGAAGGTGCTCATCGACGGGCGCAACATCCAGGGCGTGACGATGAGCGGCGAGCGGTTCAGCACCTACAGCCCCGGCGATGCGGGCCTGGTGGGTGACCTGCTCGAAAACAACGTCACCATCGAGGCGCGTCCGCCCGAGCAGCAGAGCCTGCTCATGCAGATCTTCATCTCCTGGTTCCCGATGCTGCTGCTCATCGGCGTATGGATATTCTTCATGCGCCAGATGCAGGGCGGCGGCTCCGGCCGCGGGGCCATGTCCTTCGGCAAGAGCCGGGCGCGCCTGCTGGGCGAGGACCAGGTGAAGGTGACCTTCGCCGACGTGGCCGGCGTCGAGGAGGCCAAGGAGGAGGTCAAGGAACTGGTGGACTTCCTCCGCGATCCGGGCAAGTTCCAGAAGCTGGGCGGCAAGATTCCCCGCGGCGTGCTCATGGTGGGCACCCCGGGCACCGGCAAGACCCTGCTCGCCAAGGCCATCGCCGGCGAGGCGAAGGTGCCCTTCTTCACCATTTCCGGCTCCGACTTCGTGGAGATGTTCGTGGGCGTCGGCGCCTCCCGCGTGCGCGACATGTTCGAGCAGGCCAAGAAGCACGCCCCCTGCATCATCTTCATCGACGAGATCGACGCCGTGGGCCGGCATCGCGGCGCGGGGCTCGGCGGCGGCCACGACGAGCGCGAGCAGACCCTGAACCAGCTGCTGGTGGAGATGGACGGCTTCGAGGGCAACGAGGGCGTCATCGTCATCGCCGCGACCAACCGGCCCGACGTGCTCGACCCGGCGCTGCTGCGTCCCGGGCGCTTCGACCGCCAGGTGGTGGTGCCGCTGCCGGACATCCGCGGCCGCGAGCAGATCCTGCGGGTGCACATGCGCAAGGTGCCCATCTCCGACGATGTGCGCCCGGAGTACATCGCCCGCGGCACGCCCGGCTTCTCGGGCGCCGACCTGGCCAACCTGGTGAACGAGGCCGCCCTGTTCGCCGCCCGCGCCAACAAGCGGCTGGTGGACATGGACGACTTCGAGCGCGCCAAGGACAAGATCATGATGGGCGCCGAGCGCAAGTCCATGGTGATGAGCGAGTCGGAGAAGAAGCTCACGGCCTACCACGAGTCGGGCCACGCCATCGTGGGCCGGCTGGTGCCGGAGCACGATCCGGTCTACAAGGTGAGCATCATTCCCCGTGGCCGGGCGCTGGGCGTGACCATGTTCCTGCCCGAGGAAGACCGCTACAGCTATACCAAGCAGCGCCTGGAGAGCCAGATCTCCAGCCTGTTCGGCGGACGCATCGCCGAGGCGATGATTTTCGGGCCCGAGAGCGTGACCACGGGCGCCTCCAACGACATCCAGCGGGCCACCGACATCGCCCGCAACATGGTGACCAAGTGGGGGTTGTCGGAGAAGCTCGGGCCCCAGGCCTACAGCGAGGACGAGGGCGAGGTGTTCCTCGGCCGCTCGGTCACCCAGCACAAGAACGTGTCCGACGAGACGGCCCACATCATCGACGAGGAGATCCGCGCCTTCATCGATCGCAACTACCGGCGCGCCGAGCAGCTGCTGACGGACAACATCGAGAAGCTGCACATGATGGCCGAGGCGCTGATCAAGTACGAGACCATCGACGAGAAGCAGATCGACGACATCATGTCCGGACGCCCCCCGCGGGAGCCGGAGGACTGGATCGACAGCGCTCCCGGCGGCGGCGCCGCCACGGGGACCGCCGATGCCCCGAAGGGGGGCGCCGGCAAGGCCGACGGCACCATCGGCGGACCCGCGAGCGAGCACTGATCCCGGCGAAGGCCGCCATCCACGCCCCCGCGCGTTTCGCGCGGGGGCGTTTGTTTTTCCGCCGCCGGTGATGGGTCGGGAGCCGGACGGCCCTGATGGCTCAGGACAATCACTGCTCGGCACCGGGCACAGCGAAGGGAACCATGCAGCAACCCGAAGTGATCGATTGCGGCGGACGGCCGCTGGACCTGGCCCGGATCCAGGTGATGGGCATTCTCAACATCACGCCGGACTCCTTCTCCGACGGCGGTGTCTTCATGGCGCCCGAGCGGGCGGTGGCCCATGCGCGGGCCATGGTCGCCGCCGGCGCGGGCATCATCGACGTGGGCGGGGAGTCCACCCGGCCGGGGGCCATGGCGGTCAGCGAGGACGAGGAGCTCGAGCGCGTGATCCCGGTGGTCGAGGCGCTGTCCGCGGCGCTGAAGGTGCCCGTATCGGTGGATACCAGCAAGCCGGGGGTGATGCGCGCCGCGGTGGCCGCCGGGGCCGGCCTCATCAACGATGTCTACGCCCTGCGCGAGCCCGGCGCGGTGGAGGCGGCGGCGGAGCTGGAGGTGCCGGTGTGCCTGATGCACATGCGCGGCGAGCCCCGGACCATGCAGGTGAACCCGGAGTACGAGGACGTGGTGGGCGAGGTGCGGGCCTTCCTGAAGGAGCGCATCGCCGTGTGCGAGGCCGCGGGGATTCACCGCCAGCGCCTGCTGGCGGACCCCGGTTTCGGCTTCGGCAAGTCGCCGGAGCACAACCTGGCCCTGCTGCGCCGGCTGGAAGCCTTCACCGCCCTGGGTGTTCCGGTGCTGGCGGGCCTGTCGCGCAAGTCGCTCATCGGCCACGTGCTCGGCCGCCCGGTGGACGAGCGCCTCGCCGGCAGCATCGCCCTGGCGGTTCTCGCCGCCACCCGCGGGGCGCGCATCCTGCGGGTCCACGACGTCGCCGAAACCGTCGACGCGGTGCGCATGGTCGAGGCGGTCCTCGGCAGCTGAGCCGGCGGGTCCTCCACCGACAGGATGAACCGCTATATCCGCAGATTGCGCAGATTACGCCGATTCATTTTAGCGGAGTTTGCCTCTGCTCCCGGTGGAAACCCGGGTACGGTGCCCGTGTCCGGACTTGCGCGCTGCGGGTGCCGCCGTAGTCGCCAGGAGGTCCAGTGGACGATCCGTGAGGGATCGTCCCCTCTGTGTAATCCGCGTAATCCGCGTAATCTGCGGATAGAACGATATTTTGTGACTTTCACCCCTTCATGGTGAAATTCACTTTCCAATGACACGACCACCTCAGGGAGAGGGCAGGGTGAGCAACGGGAAACGCTATTTCGGGACCGACGGGGTGCGCGGACACGTGGGCGTGCCGCCCATTACGCCGGACTTCGTGCTCAAGCTGGGCTGGGCCGCCGGGCGGGTGCTGGCCCGCGGCGGCCAGAGCCGGGTGCTGGTGGGCAAGGACACGCGCATCTCCGGCTACATGTTCGAGTCGGCCCTGGAGGCG
>JAQVKR010000239.1 GCA_028694565.1 Gammaproteobacteria bacterium
CCCGCGCCAGTCGAAACCGGACCCACGAGGAATACGACGATGTTGAAACGACCCGAACAGAAGTACCGCGCCTTCACCCCGATCCCCCTTGCCGACCGCACCTGGCCCGACCGGGTCATCACCGCGCCGCCGGTGTGGATGAGCACCGACCTGCGTGACGGCAACCAGGCGCTGTTCGAACCGATGGATCCCGAGCGCAAGCTGCGGATGTTCCGGATGCTCACCGAAATCGGCTTCAAGGAGATCGAGGTGGCCTTCCCCTCCGCCTCCCAGACCGATTTCGATTTCGTGCGCCGCCTCATCGAGGAGGACCACATCCCCGGGGACGTCACCATCGAGGTGCTCACCCAGTCCCGCGAGCACCTCATCCGCCGCACCTTCGAGTCTCTCGCCGGCGCCCGGCGCGCCATCGTGCATCTCTACAACGCCACCGCGCCCGCATTCCGCCGCACCGTGTTCAACATGTCGAAGGAGGAAGTGCTGGCGCTCGCCGTGAGCGGAACCCGACTCATCCGGGAGCTGGCGGAGGCCCGTCCCGAGACCGAGTGGGTGTTCCAGTACAGCCCCGAGACCTTCAGCGCCACCGAGCTCGACTATGCCCTCGAGATATGCGACGCGGTCTCCGCCGCGTGGGAGCCCACGCCGGAGCGGAAGATGATCTTCAACCTCCCGGCCACGGTGGAGATGGCCACGCCCAACGTCTTCGCCGACCAGGTGGAGTGGATGCACCGGCACCTCGCCCGGCGCGATGCCATCGTCCTCAGCGTCCATCCCCACAACGACCGCGGCACCGCCGTGGCGGCGTCCGAGCTGGCCCTGATGGCCGGCGCCGACCGGGTGGAGGGCTGCCTGTTCGGCAACGGCGAACGTACCGGCAACGTGGACCTCGTGACCCTGGCGCTCAACCTCTACAGCCAGGGCGTCCATCCCGGTCTCGATCTTTCCGACGTCAGTCGCGTGGCGCGCACGGTGGAGGACTGCACCCAGCTCCCCATCCACCCGCGCCACCCCTACGTGGGCGATCTGGTCTTCACCGCCTTCTCCGGCTCCCACCAGGACGCCATCCGCAAGGGCATGGCGGTGCAGGGGGCCGGGGAGCAGTGGGAGGTGCCCTACCTGCCGGTGGACCCCCATGATCTGGGCCGTACCTACGATTCCATCATCCGCGTCAACAGCCAGTCGGGCAAAGGCGGCGTGGCCTACCTGCTCGAGCACGGCTACGGCCTCGCGCTGCCGCGCCGGCTTCAGGTGGAGTTCAGCGGCGCGGTGCAGCGGCTTACCGACGCCACCGGGCACGAGGTGAGCGCCGGGGACATCTGGCGCTGCTTCGAGGCCGAGTATCTCGCCGCCGCCGATCCGATCACCTTCGTGGGCCATCACCTGAGCGAGCACGGCGAGCAGCAGGGCATCGCCCTGGACATCCGCATCGACGGCCGGGACATGACCCTGCACGGTGTGGGCAACGGCCCCATCGATGCCGCCGTGCATGCCCTGGGCGCCGAGGTGAAGGTGCTGAGCTACGCCGAGCACGCTCTCTCCCAGGGCTCCGACGCCAGCGCGGTGGCCATCGTGGAGCTGTCCGCCGAGGGCCTTCCCGGCTCCATCCACGGCGTCGGCATGCACGCCAACATCGTCACCGCGTCCCTGCGGGCATTGGTGTCGGGCATCAACCGGGCCCATGCCCGGATGGCCGAGGCGGACCGCCGGCGCCTGGTGCCGGCGAATCCGGACTCACCGGAAAAGCCCCGGACCGCGGCGGCCCGCTGACCCGCCGACACGTGCCCGGCCAGCGCGGCCGGGCACGTGTATCGGCACGGCGCTGCGGCTATGATGGCCGGACGTGAAGGATTGCCCATCCCGTCCACCCCCAGCGGAGGCACCCCATGCCCGTCGACCTGGCCTTCGAGTTTCCCCAGCAGTCCGGTCTGGTCTACCTGAACCACGCGGCGGTGGCGCCCTGGCCGCGCCGCACCTACGAGGCGGTGCGCGACTTCGCCGCCGAGAACATGAGCGAGGGCGCGCGCGACTACCCCGAATGGCTGCGGGTGGAGGCCCGCCTGCGCGAGGAGCTGCGAACCCTCATCAATGCCGGGACCGCCGCCGACATCGCCCTGCTGAAGAACACCTCCGAGGGCCTATCCCTGGTGGCCCACGGACTGGAGTGGCAGCCCGGCGACAACGTGGTCACCAGCGACCAGGAGTTTCCCTCCAACCGCATCCCCTGGCAGTCCCTCTCCCGCCGCGGCGTCACCCTGCGCGAGGCCGATCTGCATGCCGGCCCGACCCCCGAGGAGTCCCTGCTGGCCCTCGTGGACGAACGCACCCGCCTGCTCACCATCAGCTCGGTGCAGTATGCCAGCGGGCTGCGCCTCGACCTGCAGCGCCTCGGCACCGCCTGCCGGGAGCGCGGCGTGCTCTTCTGCGTGGATGCCATCCAGAGCGTCGGCGCGCTGGTCACCGACGTGCAGGCCATCCAGGCGGACTTCCTGGTGGCGGACGGGCACAAGTGGATGCTGGGGCCGGAAGGCGTGGCCCTGTTCTGGTGCCGGCCGGAGCTGCGCGAGCGGCTGACCCTGTACGAGTACGGTTGGCACATGGTGGCCCACCCGGGCGACTACGCCCGCCACGACTGGAGCGTCGCGGCCGACGCCCGCCGCTTCGAGTGCGGCAGCCCCAACATGCTGGGCATCCACGCCCTGGCCGCCAGTGTCTCGCTGCTGCTGGATCACGGCATGGAGAGCGTGGAGCGGGACCTGCTCGCCAACAGCTGCTATCTGGCCGAGCACATTCAGGCCATGGGCCGCTATCGTCTCCTCACCGGCATCTCGCCCAAGTGCCGCTCCGGCATCCTCACCTTCGCCCCGGTGGAAGGCGACCCGGCGCACCTGCACCGCCACCTCATGGAGCAGGGGGTCATCTGCGCCCAGCGCGGCGGCGGCGTGCGCTTCTCCCCCCACTTCTACACCCCCCGCCCCGTCCTCGACCGCGCCCTCGAACTGCTCGCGGAGTATTGAGACTTTCTCACCACTGAAAAAACTTTCACCACGAAGGCGCGAAGGACACGAAGAAAGGCAAAGACGGGTTAACCGCAGATTACGCTGATTTACGCAGATTTTTTTCGGGTAACTTTGGAACCGATGAACGAACCGGGTGCAGGTGTATCCGTCCTATCTGGAGCCGGGCGGATCCCGCGACCGGGCAACCATCCGGGGCCGTAGCCGACATGGAATCCAATCTGCGTAATCTGTGTAATCTGCGGATAGTTTTTCTTTCTGTTCTTTCTTCGTGTCCTTCGTGCCTTCGTGGTGAATATTCTTGTTCTTGTGCTGAATAGAGGCAGTGCTCAGTCGGGCACCGGCAGGCCGGCGGCGCGGCGCTGGGCGGCGGCGGCCGGGAACAGGGTGTAGAAGTTGCGGGTGGTCTGCTCGGTCAGCGCCTCGACGCTCATCCCCTGCAGCTCGGCCACGCAGGCGGCGACGTGGGCCACGAAGGCGGGCTGGTTCGGCTTGCCCCGGTGGGGCACCGGGGCCAGGTAGGGGGCATCGGTCTCCACCAGGATCCGATCGCGGGGGACGCGCCGGGCCACCTCGCGCAGCGCCTCGGCGCTGCGGAAGGTGACGATGCCGGAAAAGGAGATGTAGAAGCCGATGTCCAGCGCCCGGCGGGCGGTGTCCCAGTCCTCCACGAAGCAGTGCATCACCCCGCCCGCCGCCCCGGCGTCCTCCTCCTCCAGGATGCGCAGGGTATCCTCGCGCGCATCGCGGGTGTGGATGATGAGCGGCTTGCCCGCTTCGCGGGCGGCGTGGATGTGGGTGCGGAAGCGGTCCTGCTGCCAGCCCAGATCGCCCTCGCTGCGGAAGTAGTCGAGACCGGTCTCGCCGATGGCCACCACCTCCGGGTCGGCGGCGTGGCGCACCAGAGCCGCCACCGTGGGCTCCTCGCCCCCGTCATGGTTCGGGTGCACGCCCACCGAGGCGGAGACCATGGGATGGCTCCGGGCCAGCTCCAGCACCGTGCCCCGCTCCTCCAGGCTGAGGCAGACACAGAGGACGTGGCCGATGCCGGCCGAACGGGCGGCCTCCAGCACCGCGTCCATGCGTCCATCGAAAGGCGCCAGGTCGATGAGATCCAGGTGGCAATGGGAATCCACAAGGTGCATTGGTTCGTATCCGTAAGTCAGGCAGGGGGCCGGGACGACAGGGCGCAGTCCGGTACCGCCGCGGAGGGCGCGACCGGCATCGGCCGGGTGACGGCGCTACATGGTATAGGTGGGGCGTTCGGACTGCAGTGCGCCGGCCAGGTAGGTTTCGATCTTGTTGCGGGCGATGCTGCCGTCCTGCTCGTTGAACTGCACGCCGATACCGGCGGCCCGGTTGCCCTGGGCGCCGCTGGGCGTGATCCAGACGATGCGGCCCACCACCGGAATCTTCTCCACCTCGTCCATGAGGTTGAGGAGCATGAACACCTCGTCGCCCAGCCGGTAGCGCTTCTTGGTGGGGATGAACAGACCGCCGTTTTTCACGAACGGCATGTAGGCGGCATACAGCGCCGCCTTGTCCTTGATGGACAGGGACAGGATGCCGTGATGGGCGCTGCGCCCCTCGCCTTGGCCTTGCATCGGTCTCAGCCCCGCTCGTCTGTTCAGCGCCGGTCGGTGCCGGCGGAAAGATGGGTCCAGTCGATGAGCAGGTCCTCGATCACCAGCTGCGGATTCAGGTTGGCCTGACCCGACACCTGGCGCCGGTAGGTCTCCACCGACTCCAGCAGCCGCTGGATTTCGAGCACCGCCGCACGCCCCACCCAACGCTGCATCACCGCCACCTGATCGCGGTTCATGATATGGCGGTCCGTTGCGGAAAGCTTCAACCGAATCATATCCATAAGCGCCAGCGATAGCCAGTGCAGGGCTTCCGGCAGGCCGGGTCCGCCGTGCCAGCGCGCGGCCACCGCCACCGGCTCGTCGCGTCCCGACCACAGGGCGTC
>JAQVKR010000240.1 GCA_028694565.1 Gammaproteobacteria bacterium
CCCTTGGGATCGGCCAGCAGCTCCGCCTCCAGCGCCTGGTCCTCCTCCGGCGTGGCGCCGCGGTGGCGGGTGCCGGCGATGGGGCGCACGGTGATCATCCCCTCCTCCTCCCGCACCAGGATCTCGGGCGAGGAGCCCACCACCTGGAAGCCGCAGAGATCGAGGAAATACATGTAGGGCGAGGGGTTGAGGCTGCGCAGCGCCCGGTAGAGATCGAGCGGCGCGCCCGCGTAGGGGATGGAGAGGCGCTGGGAGAGGACCACCTGCATGATGTCCCCCTCGATGATGTACTCCTTGGCCCGCTCGACCGCCGCCTCGAAGCCCGCCCGGGTGAAGCCGGAAACGAAATCGGCCTCCGCCACCCGGCGCCGCTCCCCGCCCCGCCCGTAGGCGTACTGGGGCGTGGGCTGGCTGCGCAGCCGTCGCACCAGGGTGTCCAGCCGGCGCTGGGCGCGCACCCAGGCATCCTCGAGCGCCGGGTCCACGTGGGTGATGACGAACAGCTTGCCGCTCAGGTTGTCGAACACCACCACCTCCTCGGAGACCAGCAGGAGGATGTCGGGGGTGCCGATGGGATCGGGCTTGGCGCAGGGGCCGAGGCGCGGCTCCACGTAGCGCACCGTGTCGTAGCCGAAGTAGCCCACCAGCCCGCCGGTGAACAGCGGCAGCCCCGGGACTTTCGGCACCCGGTAGCGCGCCTGGTAGGCCTCGATCCAGGCCAGGGGATCCTCCACCTCGGCGCGCTCGGCGATCTCGCCGTCGCGCTCCACGCTCACTTCGTGGTCCCGCACCCGCAGGACGGTGCGGCAGGGCAGGCCGATGATGGAGTAGCGGCCCCACTGCTCGCCGCCGTGCACCGACTCCAGCAGGTAGGAGTGGGAGCCCTCGGCGAGCTTGAGATAGGTGCTGAGCGGCGTGTCGAGGTCGGCCAGGACCTCGCGCATCACGGGAATACGGTTGTAGCCCTCGCGGGCATAGGCGTCGAACTGTTCAGGCGTCATGACTCACCTCACGGAAGAATGGACGAGCGAAGGGGCACTGCGTCAGCAACGCCATCGCCATCGCTTGTCCAGGCGCCACACCGGCGCGCTCTCCGTGCGGTCGATCATGCTCAGGCCGCCTCCTCCAGCAGGGTGCGCAGCTGCTCCAGCGAGTCCACCACGGCATCCGGCTGGGCGGTGGCGATGTCGCGGCCGTGGTTGTAGCCGTAGCTGACGCACGCCACCTGGAATCCCGCCGCGCGGGCCGCCTTCACGTCGTGCTCCGAGTCGCCCACCATCAGCGCCCGGGCCGGCTCCACGCCGAGCCGCTCGGCGGCGTGCAGCAGCGGCTCGGGATCGGGCTTCTTCTGCGGCAGGGTGTCGCCGCTGACCACGATGCCGAAGTAGCCGTCGATGCCCAGCGCCCGCAGCAGCGGCAGGGTGAAGGCCTCGGCCTTGTTGGTGACGCAGCCGAGCCGGTAGCCGGCGCCGCGCAGATACTCCAAGCCGCCGGCCACCCCGGGAAAGAGGCGGCTGTGGCGGCCGTTGTGCTCGGTGTAGGCGGTCCGGAACAGCGGCAGGGCGCGCGCGAACGCCTCGGCCGGCGGATCGGCCCAGAGCTCGCCGGTGAGCGCGCGCATCACCAGCCGCTCCACCCCGTTGCCGACCCAGTCGCGCACCCGCGACTCGCCGCAGGCGGGCAGCCCCAGCTCGCGCATCATCCAGTCCACGCTCGCGGCCAGGTCCGGCACGCTGTCCACCAGCGTACCGTCCAGGTCCAGCAGCACCATCTGCGGGCGTCTCAGGCTCATCTTCTCACCAGTCACTCTCTGCTTGACCGCGGCTTGGCGCGGATCGCCGTGAATTTTTCACCGTCACTTCAGCGGCCCCGCCCGGGGCATCACCGGCGCGATCCGCGCGAAACCGCGGTTAAAGAAAGCGTCACTTCCCGGCCTGGGCCAGCTCCGCGCGCATGGCGGCGATGACGCTGTCGTAGCGGTTGGGATCGCCGTCCTTGCCGGCGCCGAAGATGGCGGAGCCGGCCACGAAGGTGTCGGCGCCGGCCTCGGCGATGGCGCGGATGTTGTCCACCTTCACCCCGCCGTCGATCTCCAGGCGGATATCACGGCCGCTGGCGTCGATGAGGGCCCGCGCCTCGCGCAGCTTGTCCAGCGCGCTCATGATGAAGCTCTGGCCGCCGAAGCCGGGGTTCACCGACATCAGCAGCACCATGTCCACCTTGTCGATGACGTACTTGAGCACGTCCAGGGGGGTGGCCGGGTTGAACACCAGGCCCGCCTTGCAGCCCTCGCCCTGGATCAGCTGCAGGGTCCGGTCCACGTGCTCGGAGGCCTCCGGGTGGAAGGTGATGTAGGTGGCGCCGGCCTTGGCGAAGTCGGGGATGATGCGGTCCACCGGCTTGACCATCAGGTGCACGTCGATGGGCGCGGTGACGCCGTGCTTGCGCAGCGCCTCGCACACCAGCGGGCCGATGGTCAGGTTGGGAACGTAATGGTTGTCCATCACGTCGAAGTGCACGATGTCGGCCCCGGCCGCCAGCACGTTCTCCACCTCCTGGCCGAGCCGCGCGAAATCCGCCGACAGGATGGAGGGGGCGATGAGGTTCTCGGCCATGTTCTTGACTCTCCAAATCTCTCTGGTGGTTGTGATACGGCCCGGTCGCGGGCACGTGAACCGGAGAATTTACCCCAAGCGGCGGCGCAATGCAGCCTCCGCTGCTGGACTTCCCGAGTGGAATAGTCAGAATAAGGCGGTGCCGGCACACCCGCCGGCCGCCGTTCACGCCAGGGAGGACACCCATGAGCATCGCCATCGCCCTTCACCTGCTCGCCGCCATCGTCTGGGTGGGCGGCATGTTCTTCGCCCACATGGCGCTGCGCCCGGCCGCCAACGGGCTGCTGGAGCCGCGGCAGCGCCTGCCCCTCATGCGCCGGGTCTTCGCCGGCTTCTTCCCCTGGGTCTGGGCTTCGGTGGCGCTCATCCTGGTGACCGGCTTCTGGATCTTCCTGGGGCCCTACCAGGGGCAGGCCGGGCTGCACGTGCACATCATGTCCGGCCTCGGGCTGGTGATGGCCGCCATCTTCGCCTACATCTGGTTCGCCCCCTACCCCCGCCTGGGCCGGGCCGTGGACGCCGGCGACTTCCCGGCCGCCGCGCCCCACCTGGCCATGATCCGCCGGCTCATCGCCACCAACCTGGTGCTCGGGCTCGTCACCTCCGTCCTCGGCGGCGCCGGCCGCTACCTCCTCTGACCCCGGGCCCGATCCCCGGGCGCCGTTTCGATTCACCACGAAGGCGCGAAGGACACGAAGAAAAGACAGATAACCGCAGATTACGCTGATTGGCGGAAACTGGCCGTGCCGCCTGATCGGGCCGTGGTGAGCCGGGGGCCGGAAAGGGTCTCCTCCCGGGACGGGGAAAAACAGAGGCATCTCAGCCTGTCGCTGGCGTCCCCATGCGCCACCAGGCAAATAATCCGCGTCAATCAACGCAATCTGCGCTCAACCGTCCTTATTCTTTCGTTTTTCCCCGTGTCCTTCGCGCCTTCGTGGTGAACATCACTGCGGTGAAAAATCAGAAAGACCGGCTGTAGGAGAGGGAGACGGAGCCGTAGGTGTGGGGGTCGTCCTGACCCTCGAACTCCTGGCTGGTGAAGACCCGGGCGAAGGAGAGCTTGAAGCCGTAGAACAGGCCGCTCACGCCCACGGCGGCATCGCCCACCAGGTAGCGCTTGTCCACGGAATGGCTGTCCTCGAAAGTGTTGCCGTCCAGCGTGATGTCGCGCCCCACCAGGCGGCCGTCCAGGGAGACGAAAGCGTGAACGCCGCCGAAGGGGAGCTCGCGCAGGCGCGGATCCCAGCGGGAGCGGGGCGCGCTGTTGCTGCCCCCGGGACGCAGGGAGGAGGTGCCGAAGTCGGCGGGGATGTCCCAGCCGAGGCGGAACTCGCCGCCGGCGTTGAGGTAGGTGGCCACATTGCCGAGGCTGAAGCCGGCGTGGCCGATCAGGTCGCACTCCATTCCCGCGGGCAGGATGCACTCCGGCAGCAGCTGGCGCTTGAGCTCGTAGATGAGCTGCACCCCCGGCTCGTCGGAGAGCTGGTTGTCCCAGCCGTTGAAGCGCTCGAACCCGCGCAGGTCGTGGATGAGGTTCTGGGCCTCCTCCGCCAGGGCGGAGGGGCCCACCATCCCCAGGTTGAGCTCCAGTGAGTCCATGCGCAGCCGGCTGCGGGCATGGTAGCCGAAGCCGAGATAGAGCCAGCCGGCGTAGGGACGATCGTCCTCGATGAGCGTCGTGGGGCCGGGGTCGGCGGGGGTGAACATCTTCTGCCCCAGGCTGATGACCAGGTTGCGCTGCAGCGCCCCGTCGCCGGTCACCCCGCCGTGGAGCCACTCCAGCTCCCGGTTCACCCAGCGCACCCAGCCCGGCATGTTGGGATCATTGAAATAGTCGCTGGTGTCCGGGGAAATCCAGCTGATGCCGACGCCGTTGGTGTAGGCCTGGTCGGTCTCGGCGAACAGGTCGTTCTCGAGGGTGAAGCTGACGGTCCAGGACTGGCGCGGATCGGCGCTCGGCACGGCCGGCTCCCCGGCGCGGGCATGAACCGGGGCCAGGGCCAGCAGGGCGGCCAGGGCCAGGGTCGGACAGCGGTTGGATGGCGGATCGCGCATGGTCATGGTCCCAGGACAACGGCCGGGAGGCCCGGTCACATCCCCCGCGCCGCCTTCACCTGCTCGTAGGCGGCCTTGATCTCCTGGGTCTTCTCGGTGGCCACCTTCATCATCTCCTCGGGCAGCCCCCGAGCCACCAGCTTGTCCGGATGGTGCTGGCTCATCAGGCGCCGGTAGGCCTTCTTCACCTCCGCGTCCGTGGCCGCGGGCGCCACCCCGAGAATGGCATAGGCATCCTCCAGGCTGCGGCCGCGGCTCCCGGGGGCCGCCTGGTGGTCGTAGCGG
>JAQVKR010000241.1 GCA_028694565.1 Gammaproteobacteria bacterium
TCCGGCAGCGAGGTGCCCACCGCCACCAGCGTGAGGCCGATGACCGTCTCGCTCACGCCCATCGCCCGGGCCAGATCCACCGCGCCGATCACCAGCAGCCGCGCCCCCAGCAGGACGCCCGCCAGCCCGAGCGCCAGATGGAGCAGGGATCGCCAGGCCGGCAGGGGCGTGGTGCCCAGCTCGTCCGCCTCGTGGAGGTGCAGCTCGGCGCTCCCGTTGCGGGCCCGGATGTCGACGCGGTAGGACCAGGCGATATAGCCCGCCAGGAGCGCCACCATCGCGCCGCCCTGCCAGGCGCCGATGGCTCCGGCGAGGGCCAGGGCCGGCAGCAGCAGCGTGGCGGCGAGTACCGCCAGGGAGTCGCGGCGGATGCCCGCGGCCGGCACCCGGAGGGGGCGGATCAGGGCCGAGGCGCCGAGAATCAGCAGGACGTTGGCGATATTCGAGCCCACCACGTTGCCCATGGCGAGATCCGGCTGGGAGCGCAGCGCGGCCTCCAGGGAGACCAGCAGCTCGGGCGCCGAGGTGCCGAAGCCCACCACCGTCAGGCCGATCAGCAGGGGCGGAACGCCCAGGCGCCGGGCCAGCGACGCGGCGCCCCGGACCAGCATCTCGCCCCCCGCGAACAGCAGCGCCAGCCCGGCGGCGGACAGCAACCAGGGCGTCATGCCGCGGCCCGGCTCTCCCCCGGCGGGCTGGCGGCATCACGCTGGGTATAGCGCCACACCACCGCCGGCGGGAGGTTCAGCAGGACCCGGGCCACCGGGCGCCCGGTGAGCTGGAGACGGCGCAGCAGCGCCGGGTGGACCGGCGAGGCGAGGCCGTAGGTGAACTGGACGAAGGTGCCGTTGGGAACCAGCAGGCGGAAGCTCTGGCGCAGGACCTGGTGCTGGGTGGTGAAGGGCAGCGAGAGCAGGGGCAGACCGGAGATGATGGTGGCGGCCTCGTGGATGCCGAGGGCGGCCAGGGACTGGACCAGCCGGCGGGCGTCGGTCTGCACCACCCGGACCGACGGAAAACGCTGGCGGAGCAGCCGGCAGAAGACGGGATCCCGCTCCACCAGCACCAGCCGCTGGGGCGCGATGCCGCGGGCGAGGAGGGCGCGGGTCACCACCCCCGTTCCGGCCCCGAGCTCCAGCACCGGGCGGTCCCGGGACGGCAGCGCCTGGAGCGCCAGGGCGCGGGCCAGCGGGCCCCCGCTGGGCACGAGCGCCCCCATGCGCAGGGGGGCGCGCAACCATTGGCTCAGGAACAGGGGCAGGTCGGAGGATGGCATCGGCTTGGAGAACCCGTTGTTCGCCCAGGGGCACGCTCGGCGCCGCTCCCGCGGCCACGGGAGCGGCGGGGCCGCCAGGCGGGGTCCCGCGGCCCGGGCCGACCTGGCATAACTACACTAAATGAGGATTCGGCGGCCTGTCCAGTCGCGGGGCGGCGGGCCGTGCTCAGCCGCCGTTCTGCGCCGGGCGCTCGCTCACAACCGCCTCCAGCGCGAAGGGTTCCCCCTGGCGGGTGCCGCTGAGCCGGACCCGGGTTCCCGGGCGGATGCGGGCGATGCTGTTCAGCGCCTCGCGCACCCCGGTGATGGCCTGGCCCTCCACCTCGGTGAGAATGTCGCCGGGCTCGAGGCCGGCCTTGTGGGCGGGGCCGTCGCGCAGCACCCCGGCGATGAGGGCGCCGGTGGTGTCCGGGTGGCCGAAGGACTCCGCCAGATCCGGGGTCAGGTCCTGGATCTCCACGCCCAGCCAGCCGCGGGCCACCCGGCCGTGTTCCACGATCTGGGTCAGCACGTCCTTCGCGATGCCCATGGGAATGGCGAAGCCGATGCCCTGGGAGCCGCCGGAGCGGGAGTAGATGGCGGTGTTGATGCCCACCAGTTCGCCGCGGGCGTTGATGAGGGCGCCGCCGGAGTTGCCGGGGTTGATGGCCGCGTCGGTCTGGATGAAGTCCTCGAAGGTGTTGATGCCGAGCTGGCTGCGGCCGGTGGCGCTGACGATGCCCATGGTGACCGTCTGGCCCACCCCGAAGGGGTTGCCGATGGCCAGGACCACGTCGCCGACCCGCAACTCGTCGGAGCGCCCGATCACCAGGCTCGGCAGGGCGGGCAGCTCGATGCGCAGGACCGCCAGGTCGGTCTCCGGATCGCTGCCCACCACGGTGGCGTCGACGCTGCGTCCGTCGTGCAGGCCCACCAGGATCTCCTCGGCGCCCTCGATTACATGGTTGTTGGTGAGGACATGGCCGCGGGGGCTGACGATGACGCCCGAGCCGAGGCTGGTTTCCAGGCGCTGGCGCGGCTGGTCGATGCGATCGCCGAAGAAGCGCTGGAACAGGGGATCGTCGAGCAGCGGATGGGGCTGGCTGGTGACCCGCTTGCTGGTATAGATGTTGACCACCGAGGAGGTGGCCTGGGCGACCGCATCGGCATAGGAAACGGGTCCCTCCTGGCGGCTCAGGGGCAGGGAGGGGATCGCTTCGCGGAACTCCACCACCCGGCCGTAGGGCGCGAACAGCTCGGGCTTGAAGATCAGCAGGACCGTGGCGGCGACGATGCCGACGGTAACGGCCTGCATGACGAAGGTGACGAGCTTTCTCGCGTTCATTGGGCGGGAGTCCGTGCCGGTGCGACTGTCATGGCAATTTTACACGATACATAATAACTAGCAGCCTGTCGGACTTGAGCGATCGTAGCGAGCCGAGAGGGAGAGCGAGGACAGATGGAGTCGATTTTGAGGCGCATAGTGGGTCTATGTAACGAAAAATCGGCTTCATATGGACCGCTGTCCCGCCGGCGCAGCAGATTAGTCTCAAGTCCGACAGGCTGCTAGGTGTGGCGTCCTTCGAGGAGGTGGTGATGGCCGGTCTGTACGATCTGGTGGGCTATGCGGACGGACTGCTCCAGGCGGAGCGGTTCCAGGACTACGCCCCCAACGGGCTCCAGGTGGAGGGGCGGGGGCGCGTGGAGCGCCTGGTGACCGGGGTCACCGCCTGCCAGGCCTTCATCGAGGCGGCGCAGGAGGCCGGTGCCGACGCCCTGCTGGTCCACCACGGCTACTTCTGGCGTGGCGAGAGTCCGGTGGTGAGCGGGATGAAGCGCCGCCGGCTGCGCAGCCTGCTCGGCGCGGACCTGAGCCTCATCGCCTACCACCTGCCCCTGGACGCCCACCCGGTCTACGGCAACAATGCCCGGCTGGCGGCCGAGCTGGATCTGAGCGTCGAGGGCGGCTTCGGGCCGGGGCCCGATTCGGGCATCGCCATGTACGGCTCGCTCCGCGAGCCGCTGGCTCCCGGGGCCTTCGCCGACTTCCTGGCCGGGCGCCTGGGCCGCGCGCCCCTGCACGTGCCGGGCGGAGGCGACCGCGTCTACCGGGTGGGCTGGTGCACCGGCGCCGCCCAGGACTACCTGGAGCAGGCCGCGGCCCTGCGGCTGGACGCGTACATCAGCGGGGAGGTCTCGGAGCGGACCGTGCACGAGGCCCGGGAGCTCGGCATCCACTACTTCGCCGCCGGGCACCACGCCACCGAGCGCTACGGCGTCCAGGCCCTGGGGGAGCATCTGGCCGAGCGCTTCGGCATCGAGCACCGGTTCATCGATATCGACAACCCGGTGTAGGCGGCCGGCATCCGGCCCCGCCCCCCCCCGTTGCCGGCTCCCGGGCGACCGGCGACGGGCCATACCCTTGCCCCCGCCATTAACCCCGCCTATCCCCGTGGGTGTTACCCCCCCGTTCCGCTTATTAGTCTCAGTCTAAGATAAGCGAACCTTATGGCGTGCGAAGAGAAATCTGTTTTGACACGCTGGGGCAAAGGTATATGGTAGGGCACCTGCGTCCGGCCGGGGGTGGAAAGCGCCCGGTTTTGGGGATTGAAAGGACACCCACGGTACAACCAGAAGAAGGGCGGATACATGTCAAAGCTGGTGAATCCTCACGGTGGTGGCGAGCTCAAGCCGCTGCTGCTCGAAGGCGAAGCGCTGGAGGCCGAGAAGGCCCGGGCCCAGTCTCTGCCTCAGATCCGTATCTCTTCCCGCGAGGCGGGCGACCTCATCATGATGGGCATCGGCGGGTTCACCCCGCTCGAGGGCTTCATGACCCATGCCGACTGGCAGGGGGTCTGTGACGGGATGAAGATGGCCAACGGCCTGTTCTGGCCCATCCCCATCACCCTCTCCACCGATCTCGATACGTCGAACAGCATCAAGGAGGGCCAGGACGTGGCGCTCTACGACGCCGAGCGCGACGAGATCCTGGCCACCATGAAGGTCACCGAGAAGTACACCATCGACAAGGCGCACGAGTGCATGATGGTGTACAAGACCACCGACGAGGATCACCCCGGCGTCAAGATGGTCAAGGCCCAGGGCGAGATCAACCTGGCCGGCCCGGTGAAGGTGCTCTCCCTCGGCGGCTTCCCCGAGAAGTACGGCGATCAGTTCATGACCCCGGCGGAGACCCGGGCGGAGTTCCAGAAGCGCGGCTGGAGCACCATCGCCGCCTTCCAGACCCGCAACCCGATGCACCGCTCCCACGAGTACCTGGCCAAGATCGCCGTGGAGATCTGCGACGGCCTGCTGATCCACTCCCTGCTCGGCAAGCTCAAGCCCGGCGACATCCCGGCCGAGGTGCGCTCCGAGGCCATCGGCTCGCTCATCGACAACTACTTCGTCAGGAACACCGTGATGCAGGCGGGCTATCCGCTGGACATGCGCTATGCCGGTCCGCGCGAGGCGCTGCTGCACGCCCTGTTCCGCCAGAACTACGGCTGCTCCCACCTGATCGTGGGCCGCGACCATGCCGGCGTGGGCGACTACTACGGCCCCTTCGACGCGCACCACATCTTCGACCAGATCCCGAAGGATGCGCTGGAGACCCGGCCGCTCAAGATCGACTGGACCTTCTGGTGCTACAAGTGCGGCGGCATGGCCTCCATGAAGACCTGCCCCCACGAGGCGGGCGACCGCCTGCTGCTCTC
>JAQVKR010000242.1 GCA_028694565.1 Gammaproteobacteria bacterium
GGGATCGCCGCGGTGTGGGCCAGGCGGGTGAAGTCGGGCCATGGGCCCCCGAAGTGGTCGATGCCCGAGCAGAAATCCGGGGCGTGGTCTTCGGCGGACTTGCTGATGACGGTGGCGCTGCTCATGTTCGTCTCCCCACTGTTTGGCAGGTAATGGCGGCATACAGAAATTTTCTGGTCCAACCATAGCGGGGCGACTACAATTCCACAATACACAATCGATTTCGCATGGTGAAATTCATGAAGCCAGCTTCCTCGATACAGGTCATCGATCGTGCCGCATCCCTCCTGGACGCCATCGCCCGGGCCGGCGGGGAGGCGAGCCTGAAGGTGCTCGCCGCCGACTCCGGCCTGCACCCCTCCACGGCGTTCCGTATCCTGGGCTCCCTCATCGCCAACAGCTACGTGGAGCGCAGCCCCACCGGCAACTACCGGCTTGGTATCCGTCTGCTGCAGCTGGCCGCCAAGGTGGGCACCCATCTGGATGTGCGCCGGGAGGCGCCGCCCATCATGGAGTGGCTGCGCAACGAGATCGGCGAGACGGTGAATCTCACCCTGCGGGATCGTGACGAGGTGGTCTACGTGGAGCGTTTCACCCCGAGCCGGATGATGCGCGTGGAGCAGGTGGTGGGCAGCCGCGCTCCGCTGCATGTGACCGCGGTGGGCAAGTTGTTGCTCGGAGTGGAGGGGGAGGCGGGAGTGCGCGCCTACGCGGAACGGACCCGGCTGCCTTCCTATACCCGCAATACCCTGGCGGAGGTGGAAAGCCTGGTCCGTGAAGTTCGCGAGGCCACTGCCCGGGGGTGGGCCCTGGATGACGAGGAGGCCGAGATGGGCGTGGGCTGCATCGGGGTGCTCATCCGCGACAACAACGGCCACGCCGTGGCCGGACTGTCCATCTCCGCGCCCATCGATCGCCGTCGGGAGGAATGGATACCGCTGGTGGTGGAGGCGGGACGGCGAATCTCGGCCCGGCTTGGCCATGCGCCCGAAGGGGGATGAACGCTCCGGGTGGAGTAACCACACTGGACAAGGGGTGTTCGTAGGCGGTGCAAATGTTGTAAAAAGAGGTAGACCACCGGTGTGTGACAGCCGGATGAAGGCCCGGTCGAGAGCGGACGTCCCGGGCCGGGGCGACAGGGAGGTTGCCTGGCAACAAGAATTCACCGCGAGGGAAAGCCATGACCTGTCGGACCTGTCGGCTCAAACGGGCCTGCAACAGCCTGGGTGGCATCTGCCCCTGGCTCATCTACGGAATACTCGCTGTCGTGGTGGTGATTCCCGGCTATTTTCTCGTTACCCTGCTCAACCACTGATTCACCATGGTGCGGGACCGCGGCCTGCGAGGGTGGCGGGGCCGGCGTTGGCGGAGATGCTTGATCGGTTGTTGACCTGGCGCGCCCACCACCCATCTCCAGGAATGACAGCAGCACCAGCGTCCGTTAATATTCAGCGCTTTGCCGCCACCGATCTGCTGCCGTGCTGTCCAGCGAATTCCATTTCGAACTGCCCGACGACCTGATCGCACGCTATCCCGCCGACCTTCGCAGTGCCAGTCGCCTGCTGTGCCTGGAAGGCGAGACGGGGTCGCTCCAGGATCGCATGTTCACCGACCTGGTCGAACTCCTCCACCCGGGAGACCTGCTGGTGTTCAACGACACCCGGGTCATACCCGCGCGCCTGCTGGGGGAGAAGTCCAGCGGGGGCAGGGTGGAGGTGCTCGTCGAGCGCATCATCGACGCCCGCCACGCCCTGGCGCACGTGCGCGCCAGCAAGGCGCCCCGGCCCGGAACCCTGCTGCGGCTGGAAGGCGAGGTGGAGGTGGAGGTCCTGGGCCGGGACGGCGCCCTGTTCCTGCTCTATTTCGACGCCGACCGGCCGCTGCTGGAGCTGCTCGAGGCGGTGGGGCGGATTCCCCTGCCGCCGTATATCGATCGGGAGGTGGAGGCGCTGGACAGGGAGCGCTACCAGACGGTCTTTGCCCGCCGTCACGGGGCGGTGGCGGCGCCCACCGCCGGGCTTCATTTCGACGCGGCCCTGCTGGAGCGCCTGGCGGCCCGGGGTGTGGAGAGCACCTTCGTCACCCTGCACGTGGGGGCCGGGACCTTCCAGCCGGTCCGGGTCGATCGCATCGAAGAGCATGTCATGCACGCCGAGTACGTGGAGGTGGGCGAGGAGACCTGCGAGCGCGTCCGCGCGATGCGGGCGCACGGCGGCAGGGTGGTCGCGGTGGGGACCACGAGCGTGCGCAGTCTCGAGACCGCCGCCCGCAACGGTGAACTGGAGCCGTTCCAGGGTGACACGGATATCTTCATCCACCCGGGCTACCGCTTCCGGGCGGTGGATGCCCTCATTACCAATTTTCACCTGCCCGGGTCGACCCTGCTGATGCTGGTGGCGGCCTTCGCCGGCCACGACAACGTGATGACGGCCTACCGGCACGCGGTGGAACAGCGCTACCGCTTCTTCAGTTACGGTGACGCGATGTTCCTCACCCCGCAACGGTTCGACGACGAGCCGGAACCGGATTGACGCATGTATCGATCTCTCCGGAGCCGAACCTTCGCGGCCGCCGGGGTTCCAATCCGGTCGTGGATGGGGAGAATGCCGGTGTCGGGCAGGAGAAACAGGAAACGGAACCATGGGTAACGATCTCAGGGAACAGCTGCTGAAAGCCGGCCTGGCCACGCAGGACCAGGCCCGGGAAGCCGGGCGCAAGGTCGCCGCGGAACGCAAGCAGCAGTCCAAGGGCAAGAAGAAGAAAAAGAAGGGGCAGGGCGGCGGGTCCCTGGCGGACAAGAACTCGGCCGCCTACCGTGCCGCCATGGCGCAGGCGGCAAAGGTCGCCCGTGACCGCGAGCTCAACGCCGAACGGGAGGCTACGCGGCGACAACGCTCACTCTCCGCCCAGGTGCTCGACCTCCTGCAGGGCAACGCCCAGGAACGCGAAGGCGGCGACCTGGCCTACAACTTCGTGCAGGATTCCCGCATCCGGCATATTTACGTGAATGCCGGGCAGCGGAAAGCGCTTGCCGCCGGGCGGCTCGCCATCATCGGCATGGACAACGGCTACTACCTGGTCGAGCATGCCGTCGCGGATCGCGCCCTGGCCCTGGAGCCGACGCTGTTCGTGCACCGGGCCGAGCCCGAACCGGCGCCGGAGGCAGACGACCCGTATGCGGATTTCCCCGTTCTGGACGACCTGATGTGGTGAACAGGCCCACGTCCACAGCCACAGCCAACCCTGCCGGGAAGTCCGTCCCCGTGCGGCCATGACCGAGAGTCCGGACTCGATTGCGCGGGAACGCGAATTCTACCGCCGCCAGTGCGACGAGCAGGGCAGCCGGATCCTGCAGCTGCAGCAGGCGCTGACCCAGTCCCGGCGGGAGGCGCGGCGCAATCGTGCGACTGCGGAGATCATGGGCGAGCTCAACCGCCTCGCCGGGGAGGCGGTTGACCCGCGCAGTCTCGCAATCAGCTTCCTGGAACGCATGATGGTGACCCTGCGGCGTGACAGGGCCCTGATGCTGGCCTGCGAGGAGTCCGGCTCCACCGCCAGGGTGCTGAGCGCGGTGGGCTTTCCTGCCGGCGCGGCGCCCGTCGAGCTCCACCTCGGTTGCGACAGCGGCCACTGCCCGGAAGCCCTCGACTTCTCCTCGAACCCGGCGGTCATGGACGGTCTGCGCCACGCCATGGGCGTTGCCAGCCTGCTGTGGGCCTGTCATCCGGCGGAACGACTGGTGCTGCTGCTGGGCGGCAATGGCGAACAGCAGCCGCTCGCATTGGAGCAGGAGGAGAGCGACCAGGAGATCGTGCGCCAGGCACTGGCCGTCTATGCCGGGATCCGGGAGCTGATTCGCCTCAAGGCCGAGTTGCAGGCGGAGAATGTCGAGCGGCGGCAGGCGGAGGAGGCCTTGCGGGCGCACCGGGATCGGCTGCAGCAGCTGGTGGCCGAGCGCACCTGGGACCTGGAGCAGGCGAAGGAGGCGGCGGAGGCGGCCAACCGGGCCAAGAGCCACTTCCTGGCCAGCATCTCCCACGAGCTCAGGACGCCCATGCACGCCATCCTGGGATTCGCGGGGCTGGGGGTCGAACAGTCCTCCCACGCCGGGCGCGATCGGCTCGAGAGCTACTTCAGGGTCGTCCAGGAGAGCGGCCAGCGGTTGTTGTCGCTGCTCAACGACCTGCTCGATCTCTCCCGTCTCGAGGCCGGGCGGCTGGAGCTGGAGCTGGCCGCCTACGACCTGGTCAACCTGGTGCGCGCGACCCTGGAGGAGTTCGGCGTGCTCCTCGACGAACACCGTCAGGAAGTGGTCCTGACGGTGGAGACCGCCGTCACGGAGGTCTGGTGCGACCCGGATCGCACCATGCAGGTCATCCGCAACCTGCTTTCCAACGCCATCAAGTACAGCCCGGCCGGCAGCGCGATCGAGGTACGGTTCCAGGCCGCCGAGCTGTCCCGGCAGGGAGGGCGCCATCCCGCAGTCGCCGTGACGGTGACCGACTGCGGGGTGGGGATTCCGGAAGGGGAGACCGAACGGATCTTCGAGAAGTTCGTGCAGTCGAGCCGCACGCGCATGGCGGGCAGCGGCGCCGGGCTGGGGTTGGCCATCTGCCGCGACATCGTGGTGGCCCATGGTGGTCAAATCCGGGCAGACAACGCGGATGGCGGCGGCACCCGCTTTACCGTGGTGTTGCCATGTCCCCCGTCTGGCACGACGCATATCGAATAAAATCATATACTAGAAATAATATATTGATATCACACATGAAGTATGAGCTTGTTGCAGAGGACGGCATGGCCCGGCGCGGCCGGCTGCATTTCCCCCGTGGGACGGTGGCAACCCCGGCCTTCATGCCGGTAGGCACCTACGGGACCGTGAAGGCCATGACGCCGGAGGAGGTGC
>JAQVKR010000243.1 GCA_028694565.1 Gammaproteobacteria bacterium
CCACGAGGAACACGAAGCGCACGGACGGGCCCGCCGCCAGGGTCGAGGTCGGTGCGCGGGGGCCGGCCCGAATCCGGAGGATTCCCTTCGTGTTCTTCGTGGTTGTTTGCCCGGGCGGAACGGATGTCCGGGGCCGCGTCGCGGGACGTCCGGCCCGGATTCAGGATGCCGCCGCCTCCCGGCGCCAGGTCCCGGACTTGCCGCCCGATTTCTCCAGCAGCTGGATGCCTTCCATCCGCATGCCGCGATCCACGGCCTTGCACATGTCGTAGACGGTCAGCAGCGTCACCTGCACCGCGGTCAGCGCCTCCATCTCCACGCCGGTCTGGCCGGTCGTCTCCGCCGCGGCGCGGCAGTAGACCGCCGGCGGACCGTCTTCCGTCTCCAGTTCCACGCTGACATGGGTCAGTGCCAGCGGGTGGCAGAGCGGGATCAGGTCGCTGGTCCGCTTGGCCGCCATGATTCCCGCCACCCGGGCGATGCCCAGCACGTCCCCCTTGCGGTGAGTGCCGCTGCGCACCAGGGCCAGGGTTTCGGCGCGCATGAGAATGCGGCCTTCCGCCACGGCCCGCCGCCGGGTGTCGGCCTTCGCGCCGACATCCACCATGTGGGCTTCGCCATCCTGATTGAAGTGTGTCAGCTTGCTCATCGCCCGGGCTCGCGCCGCTGAATGCCGATTCGAATTTTCAAGTATAGCGTCATCGGCCCCGCGAGCCACGGGGGCGGACTTCCGAAACCGCGGGGGGCGATATCCGAGTCATTGGGAGCGTTGTCCCACACCGTCGCCTGAGGTATAAGTCACAGTAAAACACCCTGTTCTCCGGGGTCATAAGAATCACGCAAAGATTATAAAAACGACTAATAATTAGGCAGGATTGGGACAAGCTATCCAATGGTGCACCCGCTGGCAATCGACGTTCCGCAGCCCTTCCCGGGGCGCTGACACCGGTACGCACCCAATGGTCCGACGATGCCGCCCTGCATGCCGGGGCGGATGGATGGCCGCAGTCACAACGCCCGAGTGGGATGGAGGATCGTATGGCTGAACTGTTTTCCGATGAGTGGATGACGAAGTTCATGGAGGAGTGGAACAAGGAGTCGGACCTGGCCGGCGCGCTGGAGAAAATCGGCTTCAACTCCAACATCGGCTACGGCTTCGACGGCGAGGATCAGCCCCGCGGCGTGCTGGTGATCCAGAACGGCAAGGCGGTGGAGGCGGGCGCCTACGCCGGGCAGAGCCTCAACTGGGACCTGCGCGCCTCCCCCGACAACTGGGCGAAGTGGATCAGCAAGGGCCTGGGCATGATGGGTCTCGGCATGGCCTACACTTCCCGCAAACTCAAGTTCAACGTCGGCGACTATGGAGCCATGATCAAGGATCCGCGAATGGCCGGCCCCTTCATCAAGAGCTTCACCGTCATGGGGCGCGTATGAGCTCCCCCGCCCCGGCGGCGCCGAGAGCCCGCCGGGGCCCGTCCTTCAGGGAACACAGCGTCTGGGAATCCCACATGTCTATCGCTCGCAATACCGCCCTTGCCCTCGCAATGGCCGCCGCCACGGCCGCAATGGCGCAGACGGCCCAGCCGCCGGGCGCCGGCAGCTTCGCCAACAACATCGTCATGGTGCGCACCGCCCGGATGGGGGCCAGTGTTTCCCTGGGCGGCGCCGTGGTCCCCTACAAGGAGGTGACCATGACCGCCCAGATTCCCGGTCGGGTCGAGTTCATCGCCGGCCGCGAGGGTGACTGGTTCGACGAGGGGGCGGTGCTGGTGGCCATCAACGACGATGAGCTGCTGGCGAAACGGCGCCAGATCCAGGCCGAGATAGCCAATGCCGAATCGGCCCTGCGCAACGCCCAGGTCCAGTACAACCGGGAGATGTGGTCGCCCCAGTCGCGCAGCACCAACCGCCTGCCGGGCATGGGCGTGCCCTCGCTGTTCGACCAGATGTTCACCCGCGGCGCCGGCAGCATGATGGGCTACGACAAGCCCGGGCTGGAGCGGCAGGCGGATCTCTACTCCTCCGGCAGCCGGATTACCGAGGCCCAGTCCCAGGTGATGCAGGCCCGGTCCATGCTCGAAGGGGTCGATGCCAAGCTCAAGGACACCCGCTCCGTGGCGCCTTTCGGCGGGGTCATCGTCCAGAAGCACGTGGAGGTGGGCGATACCGTGCAGCCCGGCCAGCCGCTGCTCTCCTTCGCCGATACCAAGTACCTGCAGATCAAGGTGGATGTTCCCGCCCGCCTGATGCCCGGCCTGCAGAAGGGCATGATTGTCCCGGCCAAGCTGGACGTGGGTGACACGCGGCTGGACGTCCGGGTGGCCCAGATTTTCCCCATGGCCGATGTGCAGCGCCATACGGTCACGGTGAAGTTCGATCTGCCGGTGGGCGCTCCCGGCGGTCCCGGCATGTATGCGGAGGTGATGATTCCGGACGTGAATGTCGAGGCGCGGGAGACGCCGGTCATTCCCACCTCGGCGCTGGTCTATCGCGGCAGTCTTCCGGCGGTGTTCGTGGTCAACGCCGACAATCGCACCGAGTTGCGCATGGTGCGCATCGGCAGCTACCTCGACAGCTACACCGTCAGCGTGCTCTCCGGGGTCCAGGCCGGCGAGCGGGTGCTCATGAACCCGCCCGCGGGAATGGCTTCCGGGTGGTCGGCCGGAGGGGGTTCCCAGCAGCCGCCCGGGGCATCCCGCTGAGGCGGACCGCCGCGGCCCGCCACCGGCCGCAAGGGATGAGCCGCCCGGGCCTCGGCAGCTGAGCGCCGGGCGGCGAGGCAACCGAACGAGAGCAGCTACTTCACCATGGCAGAACAGCCCCACAACGAGCACTCCGGCGGCCAGGCGCGCGCCCACGACGATATCCATCTGGGCATCGCCGGGCGCATGTCCCGCTCCTTCATCATGTCCCCGGTCTCGCCGCTGCTGCTGGTGGCCTGCCTGGCCGTCGGCATCCTCGGCCTGCTGCTGACGCCGCGGCAGGAGGACCCGCAGATCTCGGTGCCGATGGTGGACATCTTCGTCGAGTACGCGGGGGCTTCCGCCGAGCAGGTCTCGGCGCTGGTGACCGATCCGCTCGAGCGGATCATGAGCGAGATCACCGGCGTCAAGCATGTCTACTCGGTGTCCCAGCGCGGGCGCGCCATGGTCACGGTGGAGTTCGACGTGGGCGAGGAGATGACCCCCTCGCTGGTGAAGCTCTACGACAAGCTGCAGTCGAACATGGACAAGATCCCGCCCGGCGTCACCCAGCCGCTGGTGAAGCCCAAGGCGGTGGACGACGTTCCGGTGGTGACCCTGACGCTGTGGTCCCAGGATGTGCAGGACGACTCCCTGCGGCTGCTGGCCCTGGATCTCCTGCAGCGCCTCAAGCAGGTGCCCAATACCAGCCAGGGCTTCATCGTCGGCGGTCGGGCCGAGCAGATCCGCGTGGAGGTGATGCCCGAGCGGCTTTCCGGCCACGGCATCAGCCTGCAGCAGGTGGCGGGCACCATCACCACCGCCAATGCCGAGCAGACCACCGGTTCGGTGGAGTCGGGCAACACCTCGTTCACCGTCTACTCCGGCTCCTTCCTGCGCAGCGCCGAAGACATCTCCCGCCTGGTGGTGGGCACCCACAACAATGTCCCGGTGTACGTGAGCGACGTCGCCAAGGTCTACCAGGGGCCGGAGGATGCCAAGGCGCTGGTGAACTATTTCAGCGGCGCGGCCTACCCCGAGGGCTATCTGCCCGCCAACGGCGCGCCTGCGGTCACCCTGGCGGTGGCCAAGAAGGAGGGCAGCAACGGGGTGACGGTGGCCAACGACGTGCTGGCCAAGGTGGAGGAGCTCAAGGGGCGGCTGATTCCCGACAACGTCCAGGTGGCGGTGACCCGCAACTACGGCAAGACCGCCAACGACAAGGTCAACGACCTCATCTTCAAGCTGTTCATCGCCACCGCGGCGGTCTGCTTCCTGGTCTGGCTCAGCCTCGGCTGGCGCCCGGCGGTGGTGGTGATGATCGTCATCCCGGTGGTGATCCTGGTGACCGTGTTCTCGGCGCTGATCCTCGACTACACCATCGACCGCGTCAGCCTGTTCGCCCTCATCTTCGCCATCGGCATCCTGGTGGACGACGCCATCGTGGTGGTGGAGAACATCTACCGGCGCTGGCTGCTGAAGGGGCAGATGGATGTGGAGACCTCCGTGGACGCGGTGGCCGAGGTGGGCAATCCCACCATCGTCGCCACCCTGACCGTGATCGCGGCGCTCCTGCCCATGGGCTTCGTGAGCGGCATGATGGGCCCCTACATGCGCCCGATCCCGGTGCTGGGCTCGGTGGCCATGGCCTTCTCGCTGTTCGCCGCCTTCGCCTTCACCCCCTGGCTCGCCTGGCGCATCAAGCCGACCATGAAGAGCCTGCGGCGCGCCGAGGAGCGGGAGCACAAGACCAACCAGCGCCTGGAGGGCTTCTACCGCTGGCTGCTGGTGCCGCTCATCATCAGCAAGGCCAAGGGCTGGCTGTTCCTGCTGGTCATCATCGCCCTCTTCTTCGGTTCCTGCGCGCTGCTCTACACCACCGACGTGTCGGTGAAGATGCTGCCCCTGGACAACAAGCCCGAGTTCAACATCGTGGTCAACATGCCCGAGGGCACGGCGCTTCCGGTCACCGCCAACCTCACCTGGCAGGTGGCCGAGGCGGTGCGGAAGGTCCCCGAGGTGACCGCCATCCAGAGCTACGTGGGCACCGCCTCGCCATTCAACTTCAACGGACTGGTGCGCCACTACTACCTGCGGCAGGAGCCGTGGATGGCGGATCTCCAGGTGCAGCTGCTGGACAAGAACGAGCGGGCCCGCACCAGCCATGAAATCGCCATGGCCGT
>JAQVKR010000244.1 GCA_028694565.1 Gammaproteobacteria bacterium
CCCTGATCCAGGGCGTGGTGAACACCTTCGTCATCTTCCTCTCCCGGGTCATCGGCCATGTGGTGGACCGGGTGGTGTTCAAGACCGAACGGGGGCACGGCCCGGCGTTCTGGATCACCGCCATCATCGCCGAGATGGTGCTGGCGGTGCTGGCCAGCATCATCGTGATGTGGTTCAGCCGCCGGCGCGAGTTCCGCGCCGATGCCGGCGGCGCCCGGCTGGCGGGGCGGGAGAAGATGATCGCCGCCCTGGAGCGGCTGCGGGCGAGCGTGCAGCAGCCCCACCTGCCGGATCAGATGGCCGCCTTCGGCATCTCCGGCGGCATCGGCTCCGGCATCAGGCGGCTGTTCATGACCCACCCTCCGCTGGAGGAGCGCATCGCCGCCCTCAAGGCCCGCCCGTCCTGATATCGGCCGCTGTTCAACGCCCGGACGCCAGGAGACGGTGAGGAAGCAGAAGAAGCCCGACCGCGGACTGCGCGGATCGGCGCGGGTTTTCCCGGTGGCCTGCATGGGGCGCGCCCTGTGGGGCCGCGCCGCCTTGCCTGTGGGCCGCCGCACCGGTGGGGAGCGGCTTGCACCGGCGGGTCCGGGATGACGCCCTCAATCAGCGCCGGTCCCGTTGCTCCGCGGCAGCTTCGCCGGCGCTTTTCTTCGCGTTCTTGGCGGCTTGGCGGCGTTCTCCGGACCGGCGGAGGTTCCGCCCCGGCCCCGGCTCCGGTACAATTCCGCCTTTTCCCGGAGCGGAATCCCGATGCTCGAGATCAACCCCATCCAGCAGCAGATCGACGACCTTCAGGGGCGCTACGAAGCCCTTAGGGGGTATCTTTGACTACGACGGCAAGCGCGAGCGGCTGGAAGAGGTCGTAGGCGAGCTCGAGGACCCGGCGGTCTGGAACAAGCCCGATCGGGCCCAGGAGCTGGGGCGCGAGCGGGCCCGGCTGGAAGATGAGGTGAAGGCGCTGGAGGCCCTCGACCAGGGGCTCGGGGACGCCCGCGAGCTGCTGGAACTGGCCCGCGAGGAGAACGACGCCGGCACCGTCGAGGAGGTGGCCGCCGATGTGGAGCGCCTGGAGAGCCAGGTGGCGGGCCTCGAGTTCCGGCGCATGTTCTCGGGCGAGATGGACGGCAGCAACGCCTACGTGGACATCCAGGCCGGCTCGGGCGGCACCGAGGCCCAGGACTGGGCCAACATGCTGCTGCGCATGTACCTGCGCTGGGGCGAGCGGCACGACTTCAAGACCGAGCTGATGGAGGTCTCCGAGGGCGAGGTGGCCGGCATCAAGAGCGCCACCATCCTCTTCGAGGGGCCCTACGCCTACGGCTGGCTGCGCACCGAGACCGGCGTCCACCGCCTGGTGCGCAAGTCACCCTTCGACTCGGGCAACCGCCGTCACACCTCCTTCGCCTCGGTGTTCGTCTCGCCCGAGGTGGACGAGGATTTCGACATCGACATCGATCCTTCGGACCTGCGCATCGACGTCTACCGCGCCAGCGGCGCGGGCGGGCAGCACGTGAACCGGACCGAATCGGCGGTGCGCATCACCCACAATCCCACCGGCATCGTGGTGCAGTGCCAGAACGACCGCTCGCAGCACAAGAACAAGGCCCAGGCCATGAAGCAGCTGAAGGCCAAGCTCTACGAGCTTGAGCTGCAGAAGCGCAACAGCGAGAAGCAGGCCCTGGAGGACACCAAGTCGGACATCGGCTGGGGCAGCCAGATCCGCTCCTACGTGCTCGACCAGTCCCGCATCAAGGACCTGCGCACCAACGTGGAAGTGGGCAACACCCAGGCCGTGCTCGACGGCGACCTCGACGGCTTCATCGAGGCGAGCCTCAAGCAGGGGCTCTGAAATCGGGAATGGACAGGATTTACAGGATGAACCCAACGGGCCGCCCTGCCGCCGAAGATGCTGGCGGCGCTGCGTTTCGCCTTGCCCGCCGCCCCAGGGTCGGGATCGGTGATCCGGCCATCAATCCGGCGACCGGCCGGGTGATGGGGGCAACCCGGGCGCCAGGACAGGCATCTTCACGATCCCGCCGGTCCTCTTAGTCCTGTCGATTAAACCTACAAGCAAAGAACGAAATGACTGAACCGACCGAGCAGGAACAGATTGCCCAGCGCCGCGCCAAGCTGGCGGAGCTGCGGGAGAACGGCCTCGCCTTTCCCAACGACTTCCGCCGCAACGTGGTGGCCGGGGAGCTGCACGCGGAGTACGGCGACAAGGAGCCCGAGACCCTCGAGGCGGAGCCCCGGCGGGTGGCGCTGGCCGGGCGCATCATGAGCCGGCGCATCATGGGCAAGGCCTCCTTCATGCACATCCAGGACATGTCCGGGCGCATCCAGGTCTACCTGCGCCGCGACGCGCTGCCCGACGGGGTCTACCAGCAGTTCAAGCGCTGGGACCTGGGCGATATCGTCGGGGTCGAGGGCACCCTGTTCAAGACCCGCACCGGAGAGCTGTCGGTCAACGCCGAGCAGGCGCGACTGCTCACCAAGGCCCTGCGCCCGCTCCCGGAAAAATTCCATGGCCTCACCGATCAGGAGACGCGCTACCGCCAGCGCTACCTCGATCTCATCATGAACGAGGTGAGCCGCCAGACCTTCATCATGCGTTCGCGCACCATCGACGCCATCCGCCGCTTCCTCACCGAGAAGTACTTCCTGGAGGTGGAGACGCCGATGATGCAGGCGATACCGGGCGGTGCCGCGGCGCGTCCCTTCGCCACCTACCACAACGCGCTGGACATGCAGCTTTTCCTGCGCATCGCGCCGGAGCTCTATTTGAAGCGCCTGGTGGTGGGCGGCTTCGAGCGGGTGTTCGAGATCAACCGCAACTTCCGCAACGAGGGACTCTCGCCGCGCCACAACCCCGAATTCACGATGCTGGAGTTCTACCAGGCCTACGCCGACTACCGCGACCTGATGGATCTCACCGAGACCATGCTGCGGCAGGTGGCCGAGGAGGTGCTGGGCACCACCACCATCACCTACCAGGGCGAGACCTACGATTTCGGCCAGCCCTTTGCGCGCATGACCCTGAAAGAGTCGATTCTGCACTTCAACCCGCAGCTCACGGCGGGGGATGTCGAGGACGAGGCACGGGCGCGCACCATCGCCGGCGAGCTGGAGATTCCCCTGGAGGCGGGCTGGGGGCTGGGCAAGGTGCAGACGGAGATCTTCGAGAAGACGGTGGAGCACCGGCTGATGCAGCCCACCTTCATCACCGCCTACCCCACGGAGGTCTCGCCGCTCGCCCGCCGCAACGATGCGGATCCCTTCGTCACCGATCGCTTCGAGTTCTTCGTGGGCGGGCGGGAGATCGCCAACGGCTTCTCCGAGCTCAACGACGCCGAGGACCAGGCCGAGCGCTTCCGCCGCCAGGTGGAGGCCAAGGAGGCGGGCGATGCCGAGGCGATGCACTTCGACGAGGACTACATCACCGCGCTCGAGCACGGCATGCCGCCGACCGCGGGCGAAGGCATCGGCATCGACCGCCTGGTGATGCTGTTCACCAACGCCCCCTCCATCCGCGACGTACTGCTGTTCCCCCACATGCGCCCGCGCGGTGGACGCCCGGGGACGGGAGAGAGCGAAGGGGAAGATGCCGGGGCGGCGCCGGAAGCGTCTTCCTGAGCGATTCCGGAACGAAAAAAGCCGGCATGATGCCGGCTTTTTTCGTTCTTTTCTTGTCAGGATGCGAAGTGCCCAGAGCAGGAACGAGACTATGCCGTATCAGGGAACGGCCTCCGCCCGCAGGCCGCTCACTGCCGGACAGCTCCTCTGCGAACTTGCGACTCTGGGCGGGAAGAGTGGTTACCAGGTTACCGGACCCTTAAGTCACCTTGGCGAACTTGGTGCCTTCGCGTCTTGGCGTTGAATTCTTGGGCCCGCCCTAGGCCTTCTCCGGCAGCGCATAGGGCAGCTCGCGGAACTCCAGCGCCGGCCCCTCCGCATCCGCCAGCCGCATGCCGCCGGCTTCCACCGCCGCCAGCTCGGCCACCACCAGCATCTCGTAGCCGCCGCCCTGGGCCAGGGCCGCGTCCACCACCTTGCCGGGACCCTGGCCGCTCTGGCTGCCCGGGGCGTAGAGATCGGTACCCGGCTCGGGTCGGTCCGCGGCGGCGGCGAAGGCCCGGAACATGCGCCGCTTCTGCTTGCCGAGGTACTCGGAGCGGGCAACCACCTCCTGGCCGGTGTAGCAGCCCTTGATGAAGCTGACCCCCTGCAGCACCTGGAGGTTGAGCATCTGCGGCACGAACAGCTCGCTGGTGGCCGCGTAGACCTCGGGCACACCGGCCAGGATCGACTGCAGGCGCCAGGCCTCGGCCCCCACCGGGGCGGCCCAGGCGTTGAGCGACTCCCACAGCTTGCAGGCGGGCTCCAGGCTGCCGGCGATCTCGAACCGGGGCTGGATGCCCGGCAGGCGGACCACCATGAGGTCGGGGGTCTGAATCACCGAACCCGCCTCTTCCGGCGCCTTGCCCAGAAGCTCGGCCAAGTGGCGGTCCGCCTCCGGGCCGAGGTAGCCGAAGCGGACCATGGCGTTGCCTGCGTCCTCGAGGGTGACCTTGGACATGAGCACGTACTTGCGCAGGCGCTTGAGCGTGTCCTCCACCAGTTCCGCCGCGCATTGCAGGTAGTAGCCGTCG
Source organism: Gammaproteobacteria bacterium (assembly GCA_028694565.1). GTDB lineage: Bacteria > Pseudomonadota > Gammaproteobacteria > DSM-26407 > DSM-26407 > Thioalbus. The sequence continues at coordinate 4,653 of JAQVKR010000244.1, forward strand.
CCGCGCCGGAACAGCCGGAACAGCGTCAGGACGCGGCCCTTGTGGCTGCAGCTGGCCCCGAGAAGGCTGCCGTCCTCGGTGACGTCGCGGATGTCGCAGGTCAACTGGCCCTGGAGGAAGGTGGCGGCGTCGGCGCCGTGGGCGGAGATGAGCCCCAGGTGATTGAGATCGCTCAGGACGTTGCCGGTGGTGGCCACCCGCAATT
>JAQVKR010000245.1 GCA_028694565.1 Gammaproteobacteria bacterium
GTATAGAGGCCGTACTCCGGCGGCAGGCCGGCAATGAGGGCGAAGGCCACGCCATGGGGCAGCACCACGACAGCGTTGGTGAGGCCGGCGATGAGGTCGGCCTTGAGGGTCTCGCGGGTGATGCGCGGCCACCAGCGCAGGAACGGCAGCAGGCGGACCCACAGCAGACTGCAGCAGGGGGCGGAGGCGGAGGTATTCGTCGACATTGCGGTGATCCGGGAGAAGCGGGGAACGGTGGTGTGCGGGCGCGCATGTCTCCGACACGCGGCTGCCAAGGATAATCCAATCCCCGCGGCCATGCCCATAGCGTTCTCTTATGTTGCGGCGCGGCTCACTTTATTGGACCCTGCCGTCCAATGTGAAGATAATGTCAAAATTTTATAATCCACTAAATTCACCTGGAATATTCAGGGGCACGGAATCATTCATGGAGACACTCACCCTTAGCACCGAGATGATCTGGGTGCTGGTCATTCTGGCCTTCACCATCTATCTCTTCGTGTCCGAGGTGGTCGCCGTCGATGTCGCGGCCATCAGCATCATGGTGCTGCTCGGCCTGACCAACCTGGTGGGGCCCTGGCTGGGCCTCGAGCAGGGGCTGGTGCCCGCGACCCAGCTGTTCAACGGCTTTGCCAGCAATGCCGTGATCTCCATCATCGCCGTGATGATCATCGGTGCCGGCCTGGACAAGACCGGGGTGATGGGCAAGCTGGCCGGCTTCATCCTCAAGGCGGGCGGCTCCACGGAAAAACGCATCATTCCCATCATCTCCGGCACCGTGGGCTTCATTTCCAGCTTCATGCAGAACGTGGGCGCCGCCGCGCTGTTCCTGCCGGTGGTGAGCCGGATCTCCTCCCGCACCGGCCTGCCCATGTCGCGGCTGCTGATGCCCATGGGCTTCTGCGCCATTCTCGGCGGCACGGTGACCATGATTGGTTCCAGCCCCCTGATCCTGCTCAACGATCTGATTCTGACTTCGAACAAGGCGCTGCCGGCGGGCGTGGAGCCCATGCAGACCTACAACCTGTTCGCCGTCACCCCCATCGGCATCGTCCTGGTCCTCACCGGCATAGTCTACTTCGTGCTGGCCGGCCGCTTCGTGCTGCCCACCGTCAAGAGCGAAACCGGCAGCGCCGGCGCGACCATGAAGTACTTCGAGGACCTCTATGGCCTCGAGGGCTCCATGTACGAGCTGCGCATTCCCGACGACTCCCCGCTGGTGGGCATGGAGGTGGGCGATCTCGAGCAGCGCTACAACGTCCCCTCCATCCTCGCCCTGCACAACGTCAACGAGGAGGTGCGGGTGGCGCCGCCGCGGGACATCCGCATCACCGGCGGCGCGCTGCTGGCGGTCATGGGGCCGGACGGGCAGGTGGAGGAGTTCGCCCGCGAATACGGCCTCAAGCTGCGCCCGGAGCTGGAGGAGTTCGTGGAAGCCATGAACCCGACCCGCGCCGGTATCGCCGAGGTGGTCATCCCGCCCGGTTCGCGCCTCATCGGCCAAACCCTGTCCGAGCTGCGCATGCGCAAGACCTTCGGCCTCAGCGTGCTGGCCGTGTTCCGCCAGCACGAGGTGATTCGCGGCATTCTCCGCAACCTGACCCTCGAGGCGGGCGACACCCTGGTGGTCCACACCCGCTGGAGCGATCTCATCCCGGTGTCCAAGGATCGCAACTTCGTGGTGGCCACCGACTTTCCCCGCGAGGAGTTGCGGCCCCACAAGGTGGTGCCGGCCATGGTCTTCTTCCTGATCGCGCTGTCGCTGGTCCTGTTCACCGACCTGCGCCTCTCGGTGGCCCTGCTGACCGGCGCGCTCGGCATGGTTGTCTCCGGGGTGCTGAAGATCGAGGAGGCCTACGAGGCGGTGAGCTGGAAGACGGTGTTCCTGCTCGCCAGCCTCATACCCCTGGGGCTCGCGGTGGAGACCTCCGGCACCGCGGCCTGGATCGCGCAGAAGGTGCTCTCGGTCATGGACGGCGTGCCCGTCTGGGGGCTGCAGGCGGCCATCGCCGCGCTGGCGACCTTCTTCACCCTGGTGATGTCCAACGTGGGCGCCACGGTGCTGCTGGTGCCCCTGGCGGTGAACATCGCCCTCGGGGCCGGCGCCAACCCGGCGCTGTTCGCCCTCACGGTGGCCATCTCCACCTCCAACTCCTTCCTCATCCCCACCCACCAGGTGAATGCGCTGATCATGGGCCCGGCCGGCTACCGCGTGAAGGATTTCATGCGCGCCGGCGGCGTGATGACGGCGCTGTTCCTGGTGGTGGAGATGGTCATGCTGAACATCGTCTTCTGAACCGGTGGCCCCGGGACCGCCGTCCGTTCGCGGCGGTCCCGGGGCCGGATTCCTGGATTGCCCAGGAGGCGACCGGGTCCCTTCAGAGCGGCTCGATGCGCAGGATCCGGTCCAGCCGCAGCTCGATCGCCGCACCCGTCAGGGTCTCCGCCAGCAGGTACTCGGCGCCCTCGCGCGTCTGCAGGTCCTGCGGCGACAGCACCTCCTGGTGCAGGTTCCCCTCCGCGTCGCGCCAGGCGGTGCGCAGCCGGTCCCGGTGCATGATGTGCAGCTCCAGCTCCGAGTAGCGATCGCAGCCGATGGGCGTGTAGTCGTCGCTCATGAGGATCTCTCGCGCGGATGGATGACCCTTCCAAGACTGCCACAGAATGGAGCGATGGGCGTTCCGTTTCCCGTGTTCGGGGTTCCGCGGCGCGACGCGCATTGGGATTCCGTCGCATTCACGCCGGGGGCGGCGGGTCGCCAGCGATGGGTATCCGGCACAATCCGGAACACGGGGCGCGCGCCTTCCCTCACCCGTCCCCCATGAACCGCAGCAGCACCTCGTTGAGGTAGCGCAGGCCCAGCGGGGTGGGGGCGAGGCGCTCCGGGTCGGGCACCAGCAGCCCCTCTTCACGGGCGCGCGAAAGGGCGGGCTCCAGGGTCGCGGGCGATTGCCCGGTGCGTGCGCCGTAGAGCGCGACGGGCACGCCGTCGGCGAGGCGCAGGGCGTTCATCAGGAACTCCAGCGGCAGCTCGGCGGGTTCCACCCCGTGGGGGTTGACCGTGGCGGCCGGTGTTCCCGCCCGCTCCAGGTACTCCCGTGGCTGGCGCGGACGCGATTCCCGGGTGATGCGGCCGCTGGCCGGATCGGTGAGCTTGGCGTGGGCGCCGGCGCCGATGCCGAGGTAGTCGCCGAAGGTCCAGTAGTTGAGGTTGTGGCGGCAGTGCCGTCCGGGGCGGGCGAAGGCGGAGACCTCGTAGCGGCCGTAACCGGCGTTCGCGATGCGCTCCAGCCCCGCCTCGTGCATGTCCCAGAGCGTGTCGTCGCCGGGCAGGGGCGGGGGGGCATGGGCGAAGGGGGTGTTGGGCTCCAGGGTCAGCTGGTACCAGGACAGATGCTCGGGCTCCAGGGCGAAGGCCGCGTCCAGGTCGTCCAGAGCCGCGGCCAGGGATTGCCCCGGCAGTCCGAACATGAGATCCAGGTTGAGGTTGTCGAAGCCGCCGCGGCGCGCCGCGGCCACGGCGCGGCGGGCCTCGCCGGCGTCGTGGATGCGGCCCAGGGCGCGCAGGGCGCGATCGTCCAGGCTCTGCACCCCCAGGGAGAGGCGGTTCACGCCGGCGCTCCGGTAGCCGCTGAAGCGGCCCTGCTCGACGGTGCCGGGGTTGGCCTCGAGGGTCACCTCTATATCCGGCGCCAGGTCCAGGCGGGCGGCGATGCCGTCCAGCAGGGCGCCGATGGTGGCCGGCTTCAGCAGGCTCGGCGTCCCGCCGCCGATGAAGATGCTCGCCAGCGGGCGGCCCGCGGCGGCGGGCGGCGAGGTGTCGAGGTCGCGCAGCAGGGCGGCGAGGTATTCCGGCTCCGGCAGCGCTCCGTCCCGGGCGTGGGAGTTGAAATCGCAGTAGGGGCATTTGCGCACGCACCAGGGGACGTGCACGTAGAGCGCCAGGGGCGGAGGCGGGGGCCGGGATGCCGGGTGCGGTTCGGGGATCATGGATAAATCTTGACTGCGCAAGTGGGTAAATTATAGGGTACCACCCATCATCGGGACAGTAGGCGCCGCAGCCGGAGCCGCAAGCACGGAGTCAGAAATGAGCGATTTCAACGAGGACGATCTGAATTTGAGCAGCGGCATCGCCGCTTTCGAGGCCAAGCACTTCGGCCGCGCCGCCCAGCTGCTCTCGCCGCTGGCGGCGCAGGGCAACTCCGAGGCCCAGTACCGCATGGCGGTCATCCAGCAGAACGGCCTGCTCGGGGCGCCGCACCCGGAGGAGGCGTACAGGCTCATGAGGGCCGCGGCCGAGGCCGGCCACGCACTGGCCCAGCATGGCCTCGGGTTCATGTACATGGAAGGCGAGTGCACGGAGCAGAACGCCGCCGAGGCGGTGAAGTGGTTCCAGCTCGCCGCCGACCAGGGCCTGGCGGGCTCGCTGACCACGCTCGCCATGATGTACCAGGAGGGCCGCGGCGTGGAGCGGAACGACGCGGAGGCCAAACGCCTCTACAAGCTGGCCGGCTTCGACATGTAGCCACACCCGAACTCACCACGAAGGCACGAAGGACACGAAGAAAAGACTGTTTATCCGCAGATTACGCCGATTACGCAGATAAAGTGTGTTTAAAGGCGCATCAGCTGACGCAAGGCTGCTCAGCCAGCCGGAAACCGCACCTTCAACAGATCTACAGTGGCCGTTGGTGAAAACCATTCATCTAAAAAAATCTGCGTAATCTGCGGATGGATTCTTCTTTCGTTTTGCTTCGTGCCCTTCGTGACTTCGTGGTGAAGTTCAACCCTTGAGCCGGGAGACGAGCTGGCGCAGGGCCTGGCCGCGGTGGCTGAGGGCGTTCTTGACGTCCG
>JAQVKR010000246.1 GCA_028694565.1 Gammaproteobacteria bacterium
GGAGCGGGGGGAGACGGTGGGCATCCTGCCGGACCAGGACCAGGGCCGCGGCGGCGGGGTCTTCGCCCCCTTCTTCGGCCACCCGGCCAATACCATGGTGCTGGTCTCCAGGCTCGCCGGCCGCAGCGGCGCCGTCGTCCTGTTCTGCGTCCCGGAGCGGCTGCCCCGCGGCCGGGGTTTCCGTCTCAACTTCACCCCGGCGCCCGCGGAGGTCTCCGGCGCCGATCTGCGGCGTTCGGTGGCGGCGGTGAACGCCGGGGTGGAGGCGTGGGTCCGGCGCCTGCCGGCCCAGTACCTGTGGAGCTACAAGCGCTTCAAGAGCCGCCCGGAGGGCGAGCCCCGCTGGTACTGATCTTCGCGGACCTCGCGGTCGTGCGCGTCGGCTTCCGCCCGGCCGGCCTCGGGCCGGCGGGGGGTCCCTTGGCGCTGAAAGGCTTCATTCGCCGTCCGCCTCCCGGCGCAGGCGCTTGAGGAACACCTTCATCTCCTTGGCGGCCTGGATGTCGCCGCGCTCCTCGGCCACCTCGATGCCGCGCGCATAGGCCGCGGCCGCGGCGTCGGGGCGCCCGTCTCCGGCCAGGGCCTTGCCGTAGGCCTTCCAGGCGGCCGAATAGGCGGGATCCTGCGCCACCGCCCTCGCCAGGTGCTCCGCGGCGCGGGCCGCGTCCCCGGCCTGGAGGTAGGCGCTGCCCAGGCCGTAGCGCAGCAGCGCGCTGTCCTGGCCCGCGGCCAGCATCTTCTCGAAGTTCTCGATGACCGACATGGCTGTACCTCTGCGGAAATTGAAAGGATCACCACGAAGTCACGAAGGACACGAAGAGAAGGCCATGAAACCGCGGATTGGCGTTGATTGTGTCCCCGCTGTCCGGATTGCCCAGTTCAAACCAAGCGCGATCGTTTCAAGGAGCGTTTCTCGGGCGGTTCGGTTGATGTTGGAACACCCTCGGTATCCGTGATTCAGCCACGCTGTAGCAGGCTGAGCCCGGGTAGGCATGGAAGCAACGTCAATCTGCGCGTAAACATCTCTTCGCCGCTTCTTCGTGTCCTTCGTGACTTCGTGGTGATCCTTTGGGAGTGCTGATGGCGGCCGGAGTTCCAGGTGCGGGTCACTCCGGGGGGCGCAGGGCCACCAGCTGGGCCTTGTTGCGGAAGCCCCGGCTCAGGTCGCCCACCCGCCCCTCCTCCCGGTAGAAGAGCAGGCGCAGGGGGCGGAACAGCGCCAGCAGCTCGTTGTCCGCCAGCCGGAAGGCTTCGCTGGCGGGGCCGGTGTCGTCCACCCGGGTGCGGGCCCAGGTCTCGTAGAACAGCACGCCGCCGGGACGCAGGGCGGCCATCAGGGCGGGGGCGAGGCCGCGCTCGAGAAAGTGGGCGGCGACGATGACATCGAAGCTCTCCGGCGCGGGGGGGCGGGCCTCGACGTCGCGCACCTCTCCGTGCACCGCCAGGCCGCGGTTGCCGGCGAACTCCCGCAGCCGCTCGATGGCCACCGGGGAGATGTCCCAGGCCCGGGTCTCCAGCCCGCGCCCGGCCAGCAGCAGGGCGTTGGCGCCGAGCCCGCAGCCGAGATCCAGGGCGGCCCCCGCGGCCGGCAGCAGGTGGAGGTTGTCGCTCAGCACCCGGACCGGATCGGGCAGCTGGCGGGCCTCGGCGTAGCGCTTGTCCCACTTGGCGATGAAGCCGGGATCGGTCATGGCGGCGCTCCTTGATTGCGGACGGGGTTCCTCAGCGGCGCCAGTAGGCGGGGCTGAGCAGCACCAGGAGGGTGAAGATCTCCAGCCGGCCCAGCAGCATGGCCAGGGTGCACAGCCACTTCGCCACCGGGTTGACGGTGGTGAAGTTGCCGGCCACCTCGCCCAGGCCGGGACCGAGGTTGTTCATGCAGGTGGCGATGGCGCCGAAGGCGGTCACCTGGTCGAGCCCGGTGGCCATCAGGCCCAGCATCAGCAGCACGAACAGGCTCACGTAGACGGCGAAGAAGCCCCACACCGAGCGTATGATGCGCTGGTCCACCACCCGGCCGCCGATCTTCACCGGCACGATGGCGCGGGGATAGATGAGGCGGCGCACCTCGCGCCGGCTCTGCTGGAACAGCAGCACGAAGCGCATGACCTTCATGCCCCCGGCGGTGGAGCCGCCGCAGCCGCCCACGAAGCTGATGAGCATCAGCAGCAGGGGCAGGAACAGGGGCCAGAGGGAGAAGTCGGTGGTGGTGAAGCCGGTGCTGGTGATGACCGAGGCCACCTGGAAGGCGGCATCGCGCAGGCTCGTGAGCGGATCGGGGTAGGCGCCGCGCAGCCACAGGGTCAGGGCGGTGGCGGCGGTGACGGCGGCCGTCACCGAGACGAAGGTGCGCACCTCCACGTCCCGCAGCCAGGCGCGCGGGTCGCGGCCGCGCACCACCTGGTAGTGGACGGCGAAATTCATGCCCCCCAGCAGCATGAAGACGATGGCCACGGTCTCCGCGAGGGGGCTGTGGAAATAGGCCATGCTGGCGTCGTGGGTCGAGAAGCCGCCGGTGGAGACGGTGGCGAAGCTGTGGCCGATGGCATCGAACAGGCTCATGCCGGCCAGCCGGTAGCCGGCCGCGCAGGCGAGCGTCAGGCCGAGATAGAGCAGCCACAGGAAGCGGGCGGTGTCGGCGATGCGCGGGGCCAGTTTCTCGTCCTTCATCGGACCCGGGGTCTCGGCGCGGTAGAGCTGCATGCCGCCGATGCCGAGCATGGGCAGCACCGCCACCCCGAGCACGATGATGCCCATGCCCCCGAGCCACTGGAGCTGCTGGCGGTACCAGAGGATGGAGGCCGGCAGCTGGTCGAGGCCGACGATGACCGTGGCGCCGGTGGTGGTGAAGGCGGAGACGGCCTCGAACAGGGAGTCGGTGAAGGAGAGGTGCGGCCCGAGAATGAACGGCAGTCCGCTCAGCGCGCCGAGCACCAGCCAGAACAGGCTGACCACCAGGAAGCCGTCCCGGGTGCGCAGCTCGGCGGTGACCCCGTGGCCGGCCAGCCACAGGATCGCGCCGGCGCCGAAGGTCAGGCCGAAGGCGGTGAGGAAGTGGACCAGCTCGCCGTCGTCATAGCCGATGGAGATGGCCATGGGGATGACGAGCGCCAGGCTCAACGCCATGAGCAGCTGGCCCAGAACACGCAGGATCAACCGGTAGCGCGCCCAGCGCTCTATGTCATGGGGGGAGGTGACCGCGATGGGCATGGGCCGGTCAGCGGCGCCAGAAGGCGGGAGTCAGCAGCACCAGGATGCTGAACACCTCGAGCCGCCCCAGCAGCATCGCGAAGCAGAGCACCCACTTGGCCACGTTGTTCAGCTCCCCGTAGTGGGCCCCCACCTCGCCCAGTCCCGGCCCCATGTTGTTCATGCAGGCGGCCACGGCCGAGAAGGCGGTGATCTGGTCGAGGCCGGTGGCCATGAGGATGAGCAGCATCAGGGTGTAGGCGGCCACGTAGGCGGCGAAGAAGCCCCATACCGCATCCATCACCCGGTCGGGCAGCACCTTGCCGCCGAGCTTGATGGGGATCATGGCGGTGGGATGGATGAGGCGGCGGATCTCCCGGGCGCCCTGGCGGAACAGCAGCAGCACGCGGATGACCTTCATGCCGCCGGCGGTGGAGGCCGCGCAGCCGCCGATGAAGCTCATGAACAGCAGCATCACCGGCAGGAAGCCGGGCCAGTTGAAGTAGTCGGCGGTGGTGAAGCCGGTGGTGGTGCCGATGGAGACCGCCTGGAAGATGCCGTGGTGCAGGGCGCTGCCGAAGCTGGCGAAGGTGCCGCTGAGGTAGAGATAGGTGGTGGCGATCAGGGCGGCGGCGGCCAGAATGAACAGGTAGGCGCGGAACTCGGGGTCGCGCCAGTAGCCGCTCAGGGTGCGGTGGCGCCAGGCGGTGAAGTGCAGGGCGAAGTTGGCGCCCGAGAGCAGGATGAACACCACCGCGATCATCTCCATCAGGGCGCTGTTGAAGTGGCCCATGCTGGCGTCGTGGGTGGAGAAGCCGCCGATGGCGACGGTGGAGAAGCTGTGGCCGATGGCGTCGAACAGGCTCATTCCCGCCGCCCAGTAGGCCAGGGCGCAGAGCACCGTGAGGCTGAGGTAGATGTACCACAGCGCCTTGGCGGTCTCGGCGATGCGCGGGGTGAGCTTGCTGTCCTTGACCGGGCCGGGCATCTCGGCGCGGTAGAGCTGCATGCCGCCGATGCCGAGCATGGGCAGGATGGCGACCGCCAGGACGATGATGCCCATGCCGCCCAGCCACTGCAGCTGCTGGCGGTAGTAGAGGATGGACTGGGGCAGCTGGTCCAGCCCGACGATGACCGTGGCCCCGGTGGTGGTGAGCCCGGAGATGGACTCGAACACCGCGTCGGTCAGGCTCATGTGGGGGTCCTGTCCCAGCATCAGCGGCAGGGCGCCGAAGCTGCCCAGCACGCTCCAGAACAGCACCACGATGAGAAAGCCGTCGCGGATGCGCAGCTCGCCGCGATGGCGGGCCACCGGCAGCCACAGCACCAGCCCCGTGGCCAGGGTCAGGGCGAAACCCTGCAGGAACGCCGCCGCGGCGCCGTCGCCGTACCACCAGGAGACCGCCACCGACGGCAGCATGGTGGTGCTGAAGATCATCAGCAGCAGGCCGAGGATGCGGAGGATGACGCGGTAGTGCATTTAAGCCGGTTCCGAGTATCGGGTTACGAGGTTCCTGGCCCGGATTCTTCTCGCCAAGACGTATATGGTCTCCTCCCGTATTGCAAGGTTCTGTGTCGTGCCTGACAGGGACAGGAATGCTGCCGTATATCCGGCCTGTTGATGAAGGGCGGAGCGCCTTCCGG
>JAQVKR010000247.1 GCA_028694565.1 Gammaproteobacteria bacterium
GGCCGTACCAGAGGCCGGTATAGAGGAATGGCCGGCGCACGAAACCGTCGGTGGCGCCCACCAGCTTCATCACCGCGATCTCCTCGCGCCGGTTCTCGATGGCCAGCCGGATGGTGTTGCCGATGACCAGGATCACGGCCAGGCCCAGCAGGGCGCCGATCACCATTACCGCCCGCCATACCAGCTCCATGAGCGCGTAGAGCCGCTGCACCCACTCCAGGTCCAGCCGGGCCAGATCCACTCCCGGCAGCGCCTGCAGCTCCTCGCGCAGCCGCTCCAGCGCCCCGGGTCGGGCCACGTCCTCCGCCGGGCTCACCACCAGCGTGGCCGGAAGCGGATTCTCGCCCAGGCTGTCGATGGCGAGGTCCAGCCCCGAGGCCTGGCGGAACTCCGCCAGTGCCTCGTCGCGGGTGATGTAGCGGACCGCGGTCACCTCCGGGCGCCCTTCGATGCGCCGGGCCAGCCCGCGGGCCTCGCTGTCGGGGACGTCGAGGCGCAGATAGAGGGAGATCCGGGCGGCGCCCTCCCAGGTGTCGCTCAGCTGCCGGGCATTGGCCAGTGCCAGGTGCAGGGATGCCGGCAGGGCCAGCGCGATGCCGAGCACCAGCACGGTCATCAGGTTGCCGAGCGGCGCCCGGACCAGGCGGCCGAGGCTGCCCACCAGGGCCTGCAGGTGGTGGGTGAGCCAGGTGCGGGGCAGGCGGCGCCAGGACGAGGTTTCCCCGCCCCGCCGCGGCCGGCGCTCGCGGGGCGGTTTCCGGGCCCGGTCCGGGGAGCGGCGCTCCGGCTTGCGGGTGGCCATGCTCATGCCGGCGCCCCCCCCTGCGCGAGCTCGCCCCGGGCGAGGGTCAGCACCCGCTGGCCCATGGCGCGGATCAGGGCCAGGTCGTGACTGGCCACGAGCACGGTCACCCCGACCTGGTTGAACTGCTCGAACAGCCCCATGATTTCGGCCGAGAGCTCCGGATCGAGGTTTCCGGTCGGCTCGTCGGCGAGCAGCAGGGACGGCCGGTGGACCACGGCCCGGGCGATGCCCACCCGCTGCTGCTCGCCGCCGGACAGCGCGATGGGGTAGAGCTTCTCCTTGCTCAGCAGCCCCACCTTGTCCAGCGCGGCGTGCACCCGGCGCCGCGTCTCCCCGTGGGGCAGTCCCGCGATCACCAGGGGCACGGCCACGTTGTCGAACACGGTGCGGTCGAACAGCAGGTGATGGTTCTGGAACACGATGCCCATGGAGCGGCGCAGGCCGGGAACCCGCCGTGACGACAGGCGGGCCACGTTCTGCCCGTCCACCAGCACCTGGCCCTGGGAGCAGGTCTCCATGCGGGTGATGAGTTTCAGCAGCGTGCTCTTCCCGGCGCCGGAGTGGCCGGTGAGGAAGGCCATCGCGCCCCGCTCCAGGTGGAAGCTCACCCGGTTCAGGGCCTGGAAGCCGTTGGGATAGCGCTTGCTGACCTCGGTGAACCGGATCATGGCCCGGCCCGGTCGGCGCGCGACGCCGCCGCCGCCCGTGAGGGGAGGGACGGCAGGCGGGAGCGGATCGTCACGTTGTGGTGGCGCATTGTCGGTCCATGGGGCGAGGCGCGGGCGGCCGCGGGGCGCGCGGCGCCGCCGGCGGGCCGCTACCCCGGCTCGCGGGCCAGCAGGGCCTCGACGAAGGCCTCGGCCTCGAACGGGCGCAGATCGTCGATGGTCTCGCCCACGCCCACGAAACGGATGGGCAGGCCCATCTTCTTGGCGATGGCGAAGATGATGCCGCCCTTGGCGGTGCCGTCCATCTTCGTGAGGGTGATGCCGGTGACGTTCACCGCGGAGTGAAACTGCTCGGCCTGGGCCAGGCCGTTCTGCCCGGTGCCGGCGTCCAGCACCAGCATCACCTCGTGGGGGGCCGACGGGTCGAGCTTGGTGATGACGCGCTTGACCTTGACCAGCTCCTCCATCAGGTTGCTCTTGGTGTGCAGGCGCCCGGCGGTGTCGGCGATGAGCACGTCGACGCCGCGGGCCCTGGCCGCCGCCACCGCGTCGTAGATGACCGAGGCGCTGTCCGCGCCGGTGTGCTGGGCGATGACCGGGATGCCGTTGCGCTCGCCCCAGACCTGCAGCTGCTCCACCGCCGCGGCGCGGAAGGTGTCGCCGGCGGCCAGCATGACGCTGCGGCCCTCGGCCTGCAGGCGCTTGGCCAGCTTGCCGATGGTGGTGGTCTTGCCGGCGCCGTTCACCCCCACCATCAGCAGCACGTAGGGCCGCTGTCCGGTGTCCGGCGCCAGCGGCACGTCGACCGGCCGCAGCAGGCCGAGCATGTTCTCGCGCAGCGCCGCGTAGAGGGCGTCGGCGTCGTCCAGCTGCTTGCGCGCCAGGCGCGCGGTCAGGTCGGCGATGATCTGGCTGGTGGCCTCCACGCCCACGTCCGCCATCAGCAGGTGGGTCTCGATCTCCTCCAGCAGCTCGTCGTCGATCCGGCGCCGCCGCGCGACCAGCTCGCCCACGTCCATGAGCAGCACCTCGCGGGTGCGCCGCAGGCCGCTCTTGAGGCGCGACACGATGCCGGACTTTTGCTCCTCCGGCGCCTTGCGCTCTTCGTCTCTGTCTTTTCTGAACCCGAACATATCCGTGCTGTCTGAATGGCAACGATGCGGAAGGGGCGAGGTGCTGCCACCTGTTGGGATGGGCTAGTAGTATCGTGACCCATGGATTTCGGCATATCCAGAGCCCCCCGGATGTGCCAGGACAAGGCGCAGCGCGCAGGCAATGGCCTGGCCCTTGTCAAGCGCTGCAACGCAGTACTGGTGCATCCGGGGGGCTCCCTTCGGGCGAGTCGCTGACCGGCCATTTGCGGCGTTGCGCTTGTTTGAAAGGGGGCTTACCCTTCCTTCGCAAGCGCGCCTTGCATCTGACCGGTCAGCGACTCGCTGGATGTATCGAAATCCATGGGTCACGATACTAGCACTCCCCTCCGCATTCCGATAACCCGCCCGCGCCTCATGCGACAATTCAGCCAGGAGAACATTGCGGCATGCTGAAACGCCTGTTGCTACCCGCCCTGTGGGCCGCGCTGCTGCCGTGGACCGCCCACGCCGAGGTCGCGGAATACACCCTCGACAACGGCATGAAAGTCATCGTCAAGGAGGACCACCGGGCCCCGGTGGTGGTCTCCCAGGTCTGGTACCGGGTGGGTTCGAGCTACGAGCCGGCCGGGCTGACCGGGATCTCGCACATGCTCGAGCACATGATGTTCAAGGGCACCGAGTCGCACCCGGCGGGCGAGTTCTCGCGCATCATCGCCGAGAACGGCGGCAGCGAGAACGCCTTCACCAGCCGCGACGCCACCGCCTACTACCAGCAGCTGGAGAAGAGCCGCCTGGCGGTGAGCTTCGAGCTGGAGGCCGACCGGATGCGCAACCTGCAGCTGCCGGAGGCGGAGTTCCTGAAGGAGCGCCAGGTGGTGGCCGAGGAGCGGCGCCTGCGCACCGAGGACGACCCCCAGTCGCTCGCCTACGAGCGTTTCAACGCCCTGGCCTACCTGGAGAGTCCCTACCGGCAGCCGGTCATCGGCTGGATGAACGACATCCAGAACTACACCGTGGAGGACCTGCGCGCCTGGTACCGGCGCTGGTACGCGCCCAACAACGCCATCCTGGTGGTGGTGGGCGACGTGCGGGCCGAGGCGGTCCTGGCCCTGGCCCGGGAGCACTTCGGCCCGCTGGCCCCCTCCGAGCCGGCCGCCCTCAAGCCCCGGCGCGAGCCGGAGCAGCTGGGCGAGCGGCGGGTCACCGTGCGGCTGCCGGCGCGCCTGCCCTACCTGATCATGGGCTACCACGTGCCGGTGGTCGGCCAGGCGGAAACGGCGTGGGAGCCCTACGCCCTGGCGGTCCTGGCCGGCATTCTCGACGGCGGCGACAGCGCGCGGCTGGCCCGGGAGCTGGTGCGCGGCACCCAGGTGGCGGCCAGCGCCGGGGCCGGCTACGGCGCCTTCGCGCGCCTGCCGGGCCTGTTCCAGCTCGAGGGGGTGCCCGCCAACGGTCACGGCGTGGCGGCGCTGGAGGCCGCCTTCCGCGACCAGGTGCGGCAGCTGCAGGAGCGGCCGGTGGACGGGGCCGAGCTGGCGCGGGTCAAGGCCCAGGTGGTGGCGAGCGACGTCTTCGGCCGCGATTCGGTGCAGTACCAGGCCATCCGCATCGGCCGGCTGGAGAGCATCGGCCTGGACTGGCGCCTGATGGACGACTACGTCGAGCGCATCCGCGCGGTCACCGCCGAGCAGGTCCGGGCCGTGGCGCGCAAGTACCTGAACGGCGACAACCTCACCGTGGCGGTGCTGGAGCCGCAGCCGATCGCCGAGGGCGCGCGCGAGCCGCGCCCCGTGCCGCAGGGAGGAGCGCGCGATGAGCAATCCTGAGCGTTCGGGCGCCTGGCTGGCGGCGCTGCTGCTCCTGTTCCTGCTCCTGCCGCCGCCGGCGCTGGCGGCGCCGGACATCCAGCACTGGGAGACCGGCAGCGGGGCGCGGGTCTACTTCGTGCCCACCCCCGCGCTGCCCATGGTGGACGTGCGGGTGGTCTTCGATGCCGGCAGCGCCCGCAACGACGGCCACGGCGGCCTGGCCACCCTGGTCAACGGCCTGCTGGCGGAAGGCGCCGGCGGCCTGGATGCCGACGCCATCGCCGCGCGCCTGGAGTCGGTGGGGGCGCAGCTGGACAACGACGCCCTGCGCGACATGGCGGTGGTGAGCCTGCGCAGCCTCACCGACCCGGAACTGCTGGCGCCGGCGGTGGCGACATTCGCCACCCTGCTGGCCCAGCCCGACTTCCCGGACACCGC
>JAQVKR010000248.1 GCA_028694565.1 Gammaproteobacteria bacterium
GACGCCGGTCCCGGCGGCCTCGGCCTCGGCGGCCTGCTCCAGCTCGCTGGCGGTGCCCTCCACCTTGCCCGCCGCGCCGCGCAGCCGGGCGCGCAGGTCGAGGATGTTCCCCACCAGGGCCTTCTCCCCGTTCCAGCGCTCCTCCAGGGTCGCCAGGCGCTCGTGCTCGGCCGCCAGCTTCTTGCGCGCCGCCTCCTCGCGGGCGGCGGTGTCGATGCCCACGGCCTGCTCCCGGGCGATGATCTCCAGCTCCGTGTCCAGCGCCTCGATGCGGCGCCGGCAGTCCTCCACCTCCGCCGGTACGGCGTGCTGGCTGATGGCCACCCGCGCCGCGGAGGTGTCGAGCAGGCTGACCGCCTTGTCGGGCAGCTGGCGGGCCGGGATGTAGCGATGGGAGAGGCGCACGGCCGCCTCCAGGCCCTCGTCCAGGATCTGCACCTGGTGGTGCTTCTCCAGGGTGCTGGCCACGCCGCGCACCATGAGGATGGCCTTGTCCTCGGTGGGCTCGTCGATCTGGATCACCTGGAAGCGGCGGGTGAGCGCCGGGTCCTTCTCGATGTACTTCTTGTACTCGCTCCAGGTGGTGGCGGCGATGGTGCGCAGCGTCCCCCGCGCCAGCGCCGGCTTGAGCAGGTTGGCCGCGTCGCCGGTGCCGGCCGCGCCGCCGGCGCCGATGAGGGTGTGGGCCTCGTCGATGAACAGGATGATGGGCTTCGGCGAGGACTGCACCTCCTCGATCACCTGGCGCAGGCGGTTCTCGAACTCGCCCTTGACGCTGGCGCCGGCCTGCATCAGGCCGATGTCCAGGGTGCGCAGGGTGACGTCGGTGAGGGAGGGGGGAATGTCGCCGGCGGCGATGCGCAGGGCGAAGCCCTCCACCACCGCCGTCTTGCCCACCCCCGCCTCGCCGGTGATGATGGGGTTGTTCTGGCGCCGGCGCATGAGGATGTCGACGATCTGCCGGATCTCCTCGTCGCGGCCCACGATGGGGTCGATCTCCCCCTTGCGGGCCCGCTCGGTCAGGTCCACCGAGAAGCGCGCCAGGGCCTCCTGCTTGCCCATGGCCGCCGGCGCCAGCCCCCCTTCGCCGCCGGCCGCGCCTTCCGCCGCGGCGAGCCGGCTGCCGTCGCTGGTGGCGAGCCGCTCCTCCGGGGAGCCGCCGACAATGTTGTGGAAGTGATCGGTGAGATCGTCGAGCTTGACCTTGTCGAATTCCCGGGAGATGGCCAGCAGCTCGTGGCGCAGCCCGCCGGTCTTGACCAGGCCCACCAGCAGGTGGCCGGTGCGGATCTGGGCCTCGCCGAACAGCAGGGTGCCGTAGACCCAGCCCCGTTCCACCGCCTCCTCCAGGTGACTGGAGAGATCCGAGATGGAGGTGGAGCCGCGCGGCAGGCGGTCGAGCGCCGCGGTGAAGTCCTTCGCCAGGCGGCTGGGCTCCAGCTCAAAGTGCTTGATGATGCGGTGCAGGTCGGAGTCCTGCAGCTGCAGTATCTGGTGCAGCCAGTGCACCAGTTCCACGTAGGGATTGCCCCGCATCTTGCAGAACAGGGTGGCGCTCTCGATGGCCTTGTAGCCCACCTCGTTGAGCTTGCCGAACAGGGCAACGCGACTGATTTCAGCCATCCCGGGTCTCCTGCGGGTTGAAGGGTTTCGGTTTATTCAGCATAGGCCATGGGGTCGAGGTGCAGGTCGGCGGCGTCACGGGCCGGCGTGCCACTGCTCAGCCAGGTGGTCCAGCCGAGCTGTCCCGCCCGGCCGAGCCGCAGGCCCGGCACCTCCTCCCGGCGCAGCACCAGGTTCGCATCCCACTGCAGCTCGTCACCCACGTAGTTGCGCACCACCGCCACCAGCCGTGGCAGGGTCTCGCCGCCGGGCAGCAGGCGCCGGTACTGCTCCAGGCTCAGGGGGCCGAGGATGATGCGGAATTTCGACTGCCGGTCCCACACCCGCGTGCCGATCACCGTGCCCAGCCCCAGCGTGCCCGTGACCGGGCTCTCGCCGAGGCGCAGGCGGCCGTTCGCGGGCAGGGTCAGCCAGTGGCCGATGAATTCGCGGATGGCCACCGGCATGCCCAGGAAACCGAGCAGGATGGCCGCCAGCCCCTCGGGGTTGCGGGCGTGGGGGCCGAGCCGCCCGGCGAAGTGCAGCTTGGCGCCGTCGGGCATGGCGTCGCGCCCGCGCAGGGCGGGCTGGCCGAGCCCGAACAGGGCGCCGATGAACAGGGCGAAGTGGTCCGTCTCCGGACGGTCGTAGCTGACGGTGGGCTGGGCCTCCGCCCAGGCGCGGTAGAACAGCGCCAGCATGCGGTTGTGGAACAGGTCCAGGAAGCGGGAGAAGGTGGGATCGTCGTGGTTGCGCAGGCGGTCCCGGGCGAATTCGGTCAGGTGCAGGGGCAGGGCACCGTTGGGCCCCAGCAGGCCGAGGAACTGCACCCGCAGCCACGGCGGCCGGCCTTCGCGGCCCGCCTCGAAGCCCGACACGGTGGCGGGCGGGAAGGCCATGGTCGGCTCCTGTCCCAGGCGCACCAGGTCGTCGCCGGAGCGCCGCGCGGTGCCGATGCGCGGGCGTTCCGCATGGGTCGCCTCCAGCCGGCGCAGGGCCTGGTAGAAGCTGAAGCGCCAGGGCTCCTGCTCCAGCCGCCGCGTGAAGTCTAGATTTGCTGACGGCGTCCGATCCGCGGCGGCCATCGCATCACCTCTCCCCGGTCGAGGGTCCGGATTACCGTCTCCGAGAAGCTGTTGATGGAGACGTACTTGGCGAAGAACTGCTCCAGCACCGCGCCGAGCAGGAACACGCTGGCGCCCTCGAAGGCGCCCTCGTCGAAGGTCACGGTCACCTCCAGCCCGCGCCCGAAGGTGATGGGACCTCTGGCCGGCAGCCGCCGGACGACCGGCACGGCGGCAATGCTCTTCACGCCCTCCACCTGCTTGTGGATGTGGGCGGTGTGGGTGTTGCCGTAGAGGCCGAGCAGTTCGCGCAGGGCCGCCGCCCCCTGTTCCGGGTCGCTGTCCGCCAGGGACAGGTAGTTCAGGGAGAGGTGGCTGATGAGGCGCCAGGCCATCTCGCCCTCGGCGGTGGTGGGTCGGGGCCGGGTCGGTCCGGCCACGCAGCGCACCGCCTTCACCGGTGCGCCGGACTCCAGGGTGAAGTCGGTCGCTCCCAGGCCCATGCGCAGGTGCAGCGGCAGGTCGCGGTTGGTGCACAGTGCGCTCACCGCGAGCTGGCGCAGGTCGCCGCGGTAGGGCGCCTCGTCGGCGTCCACCAGGGCCAGGTAGAGCTCGTGGCCCACGTAGCTGGAGCGGGTGCCGGTGCGGTGCTGCTGCTCGGACAGCGCGCGCGGCACCCGCCACACCGTGTAGTAGGAGCGGTTGCGGTTGCCCAGGCTCGGCTCGCCCAGGGCGTAGAAGGGCATGAAGTCCTGCCGGTTGCTGCTCCCGACGCCGTAGCCCTCAACCCCGATCACCGTGTGGATCTCGAAGTCCATGGGCCGGGTGCGGTCGGGGACCACGTGGTGATCGGGTACGTGATCGCCCAGGTGGATGCGGTCGCAGCGCTTGGGAAAGAGGTTGACGACGGGGCTGCAGAACAGGGCGAACTGGTCGGTTCCCACCCGGTTCTCGAGTACGGGATCCGGGCGGTCGAAGAGCAGGATGACATCCACCTCCGCCTCGGTACAACGGCGCAGGGCCGCACCCAGGCCGGTCAGCTCCACGAACATGAACCGGCTCGGGAAGGCGAAATACTCCGCCAGCAGCCGGTAGCCCTGGAACGACTGGGGGCCGTGGGGCAGCAGGGCCTCGGCGTCGCCGAATCCCGGCTGTCCCACGCAGCCGGCGGGGAGCCGCTCGCCCCAGGGCGCGGGACTCGCGGCGGACTGGACCACCACCGCCGTGGTGTGGGCGAGGATCTGCTCCAGGAGATGGGTGGGGACCTCGTCGGTGCCGCGCAGGTGCAGGGGCAGGCGATCCAGGGCGATCTTGTCGAAGACGAGCCAGGCGGTGGCGCGCAGGCGCAGGCGCAGTCCCGACTTGATGCGCCGGGGGTCCGGCAGGATGCCGCCGGCCACCGGGCCGGTGCCGGTGAAGTACTCGGCCCGGGCCAGCTCCAGCGGCCACAGGGTGACCTCCTGGGCGGTGCGGTACTCGCAGGGCGTCTGCTCGTTGCGGCCGAGCACGCTGCGCAGCACGCTCTGGCGCGGCAGGGTGAAGCCGTCCGCCAGGGAGCCCTCGCCGGGATCGGGCTGGAACTGGACCACCGCCATGGAGGGGGTGGGCGCCAGGTAGTGGGGATAGACCATCTCCAGCAGGTGCTGGGTGAAGTGGGGAAACTCCGCGTCGAGCTTGAGCTGCACGCGGGCGGCCAGGAAGGCGAACCCCTCCAGCAGCCGCTCCACGTAGGGATCAGTGCACTCGAAGCCGTCCAGGCTCAGGCGGGAGGCGATTTTCGGGTACTCGCGGGCGAATTCGCCCCCCATGTCGCGGATGTACTGCAGCTCCTGGTTGTAGTACTTGAGCAGGCGGGGATCCATCAGTCGTCTCTCCCGCCGGCATACTCGGAAACGGTCACGTCCCCGCTCTCGAGATCCACCTCCGTCTTCAGGTAGATGTTCTCCGGCATCGGCTCGGACCAGAGCTGGCCGGTGATCTGGAAGGAGATGGAATTGTGGTCCAGGCGGCTCTCCCCGATCAGGGCGCGCACGGCCACGGTGTTGCGCAGCAGGCGCGGCTCGAAGTCCCAGATGACCTGGCGGATGAGCCGCTCCAGCGCCGGCAGCTCCATCCCGGAGGCGGTGAAGCCGGTGAAGTGGGGCAT
>JAQVKR010000249.1 GCA_028694565.1 Gammaproteobacteria bacterium
CCATCACCCGCGCCCGGAAGTCGTTACGCTCCGCGGCGTAGCGCTCGAGGCTCATCAGCTCCTCGCGGCTCAGTTTCTTCGACATGGGGTCTCCTTCCGGCTGGCGGGGGGCCGCAGCCCCCCGCCGCACTCGTGTGTTGGCTCGGTTTCAAATGCCGTAGGCCTGGCGCAGCAGGGTGAGCGGATGCTCGGACTGGGTGCCGTCGGCCAGGCCGCTCTGGATGTGGCGCCCGGCCATGGGGCAGTCGCTGCCGTAGTGATCGGCCTCGAACTGCCTGACCCGGTTCACCACCGGCTTGCAGATCTTCATGGCGTCGGCGTGGAACTCGCTCTTCACGGTGTAGGTGCCGTCATGGCCGGAACAGCGCTCGATGGCCTGCACCTGGGTGTCCGGCACCAGGGAGAGGATCTCGCGGGTGCGCTGGCCGATGTTCTGCACTCGCAGGTGGCAGGAGACCTGCCAGGCCACCTTGCCGAGCGGATTCCTGAACTCGGTGTTGAGCTTGCCGTGCTTGTGGCGCAGGGCGAGGTACTCGAAGGGATCGAAGATGGCGTCGCGCACCTTCGCCACCGCCTCGTCGTCCGGGTACATCAGCGGCAGCTCCTGCTTGAACATGAGCACGCAGGAGGGCACCGGCGCCACGATGTCCCAGCCCTCGTCCACCAGCCGGGCGAGACGGGGGATGTTGTACTCCTTCGCCCTGTTCACCGCCTCGAGATCCCCCAGCTCCAGCTTGGGCATGCCGCAGCAGCGGGTGTCCCCGGCCAGGCTGACCGGAATGCCGTTGTGCTCGAACACCGCCACCAGATCCTCGCCCAGGTGCGGCTCGTTGTGCTCGCCGTAGCAGGTGCCGAACAGGGCCACCCGGCCCCGGGTGGTGCCGGCGGGCTCGGCGCCGGCACTGGAGCCGTGCCCCTTCAGGCGCTTGCTCAGGCTGTTGCTGTGGTACTCCGGCAGCAGCGCGTCGGGATGCACGCCCAGCACCTTGTCCAGCACCTTGCGGAAGGGCTTGCTGCGGTTGGCGGCGTTCACCACCCCGGAGACCACCGGGATGCCGGCCAGGCTGCCGACGGTATCGGTGGAGGTGAGGATGCGATCGCGCATCTTCACGTCGCCCTTGCGGTACTTCACCGCCTTGGCGCGCAGCATCAGGTGGGGGAAGTCCAGATTCCACTCGTGCGGCGGCACGTAGGGGCACTTGGTCATGAAGCACATGTCGCAGAGGTAGCAGTGATCCACCACCTGCCAGTAGACCGGCTTCGCCACGCCGTCGAGCTCCATGGTGTCGGATTCGTCGATGGCGTCGAACAGCGTGGGGAAGGACTGGCAGAGGTTGAAGCAGCGGCGGCAGCCGTGACAGATGTCGAAGACCCGCTCAAGCTCCTTGAACAGGCTCTCCTCGTTGTAGAAATCGGGGTTTTTCCAGTCCAGGGGATGGCGCTGGGGCGCCTCCAGGCTGCCTTCACGCGGGCCACCGGTGGGTGCGGACATGGCGGATCTCCCTGCTCGTCCAGTGTTGTTATGGGTAGGGACCGGGCGCTCCCGGCCGACGCTCCATCGGGGGGCCTTCCGGGCCGGTGGCGCCGCCCCCCGCCGGGGGGAGCGGCGCGGCCGGAGCTCAGCCCTGCATTTCGTCGAGCGCCTTCTGGAAGCGGTTGGCGTGGGACCGCTCGGCCTTGGCCAGGGTCTCGAACCAGTCCGCGATCTCGTCGAATCCCTCGTCGCGGGCGGTCTTGGCCATGCCCGGGTACATGTCGGTGTACTCGTGGGTCTCGCCGGCGATGGCGGCCTTCAGGTTGTCGCCCGTGGCGCCGATGGGCAGGCCGGTGGCGGGATCGCCGCTGGCCTCGAGATACTCCAGGTGGCCATGGGCATGGCCGGTTTCGCCCTCGGCGGTGGAGCGGAACACGGCGGCCACGTCGTTGTAGCCCTCCACGTCGGCCTTGGCGGCGAAATACAGGTAACGCCGGTTGGCCTGGGACTCGCCCGCGAAAGCTTCCTTCAGGCTCTGCTCGGTCTTGCTGCCTTTCAGTTCCATGGATACCTCCTCATCTGGATGAAGTGACTGCTGGCGAATAACCCGAGTTTAGTTCAGGCTTAATTTAGACCAAGTCTAAATTCCATGCCAAGTTAACCAGCGGCCCCGTCCGTGTCAACAGCCCTCCGCCCGAAAACCGCTACAGCCAACCCCCCGGCCCGTCCATGACCATTGCGATTGACCGTGAACGGCCCGGTCGGGTAAGTTTTGACCCTTCTCACCATCTGTCAAACCTGCCCGTGGCCCGCAAGAAAAGCACAGCGTTCGATTTCGAACAGTCCCTTGCCGAGCTGGAGAGCCTGGTCCAGCGCATGGAACAGGGCGATCTCAGCCTGGAGGACTCCCTCGCCGCCTTCCAGCGCGGCGTGGAGCTTACCCGCGCCTTCCAGCAGGCGCTCGCCGAGGCCGAACAGCGGGTGGAAATCCTGCTGACCCGGGACGCCGCCGAACCCCAGCCTTTCGATGCCGGCACCGAGCAAGACTGACCCCGTTCCGCTGCAGGCCTTCATGGAGGCCTGCCGACAACGGGTGGACGCGGCCCTCGCGCGCTGGCTGCCCGCCACCTCGGCGGCCTCCATGGCGCTGCAGCAGGCCATGCGCTACGCGGTGCTGGACGGCGGCAAGCGGGTGCGCCCGTTCCTGGTCTACGCCGCGGGCGAGGCCGCCGGCGGACGGATCGGGATCCTGGACGGGCCGGCCTGCGCGGTGGAGCTCATCCATGCCTACTCCCTGGTCCACGACGACCTGCCGGCCATGGACAACGACACCCTGCGGCGCGGCAAACCCACCTGCCACGTGGCTTTCGGCGAGGCCACCGCGCTCCTGGCCGGCGATGCGCTGCAGACCCTGGCCTTCGAGATCCTGGCCCGGGATCCCGACCTGAGCGTCGCCGCCGAGACCCGCGTCGCCCTTGTCGCCCGGCTCGCCACGGCCGCCGGCATGGCGGGCATGGCCGGGGGCCAGGCCGTCGACCTGGAGGCGGTGGGACGGGAGATCGGGCTGGCGGAGCTCGAGCGGATGCACCGGCTCAAGACCGGGGCGCTCATCCGCGCCGCGGTGGCCCTCGGGGGTCTGGCCGGGGGCGCGGACGCCGCCGCGCTGGAGGCCCTGGATCGCTACGCCGCCGCCATCGGCCTGGCCTTCCAGATCCAGGACGACGTGCTCGACGTGGAGAGCGATACCGCCACCCTGGGCAAGACCCAGGGCGCCGACATGGCGCTCAACAAGCCCACCTATCCGGCCCTGCTGGGGCTGGAACCCGCCCGCGAGCGGGCGCGGGAGCAGTGCGCCGTGGCCATCGGGGCGCTGGAGGGATTCGACGCCCGCGCCGATCAGCTGCGGGCGCTGGCCCGCTATGTCATCGAGCGGGTCCACTGAGGGGCCGGGGTCCGTCGCCGAGCGCGCCGCGCCGCTGATGCAGCGGCGAAATGCCGCCGGAGCGAATGCCGCCAGCGGTTTTGTACTTGCATGGCACGCCGTTAAAGGCGATCATTTTCTGTTTCCCGATTCGTTTGAGCCGTAGCGCCGCTGATGCCGACTTCCGATTACCCCCTGCTGCACCAGGTCGAACTGCCCGCCCAGCTGCGCGAGCTGCCGGAATCCCGGCTGCCCGTCCTGGCCGCGGAGCTGCGCGCCTACATCCTGGAGTCGGTGGGACGGACGGGAGGCCATCTGGCCGCGAGCCTCGGCACCATCGAGCTGACCCTCGCGCTGCACTACGTCTTCAACACCCCCGAGGATCGCCTGGTGTGGGACGTGGGCCACCAGGCCTACGCCCACAAGATCCTCACCGGCCGCCGCGAGGCGATGGCCACCCTGCGCCGCAGGGGGGGGTTGGCGGGTTTTCCGAAGCGCGGCGAGAGCCCCTACGACACCTTCGGCGTGGGCCACTCCAGCACCTCCATCAGCGCCGCGCTGGGCATGGCCGTGGCCGCCGGCATCGAGGGCCGGAACCGCAAGGTGATGGCGGTCATCGGCGACGGCGCCATGACCGCGGGGATGGCCTTCGAGGCCCTCAACCACGCCGGGGTGCTCGACGCCGACCTGCTGGTGATCCTCAACGACAACGACATGTCCATCTCCAAGAACGTGGGGGGGCTGTCGAACTACCTGGCCAAGATGCTCTCCGGCCGGCTCTACTCCACCATGCGCGAGGGCAGCAAGAAGGTGCTGAGCTCGATGCCCTCGGTGTGGGAGCTGGCGCGCCGCGCCGAGGAGCACATGAAGGGCATGGTGGTGCCCGGCACCCTGTTCGAGGAGTTGGGGTTCAACTACATCGGCCCCGTGGACGGCCACGACCTGCCCACCCTGGTGCACACCCTGCGCAACCTGCGCAAGCTGGGCGGCCCGCAGTTCCTGCACGTGGTCACGCGCAAGGGCAAGGGCTACGCGCCGGCCGAGGGCGACCCTCGCACCTATCACGGCGTGGGCCGCTTCGACGTGGCCACGGGCAAGCTGGAGCCGGGCAAGGTCTCCGGCCCCACCTACTCCGGGATCTTCGGCGACTGGCTCTGCGACATGGCGGACCGGGATCCGCGCATCGTCGGCATCACCCCGGCCATGCGCGAGGGCTCGGGCATGGTGCGCTTTTCCAAGGAGTTCCCCGGCCGCTACTTCGACGTGGGCATCGCCGAGCAGCATGCCGTGACCCTCGCCGCGGGCATGGCCTGCGACGGGCTGCGGCCGGTGGTGGCCATCTACTCCACCTTCCTGCAGCGGGCCTACGACCAGCTGATCCATGACGTGGCGATCCAGAACCAGCCGGTG
>JAQVKR010000250.1 GCA_028694565.1 Gammaproteobacteria bacterium
CCGGTGCTGCTCCTCACTGTCTCGGCCCTGTGGGGACTGCCGCGCCTGGATCTCGTATCGGGGGAGATCCGGGCCGTATTCAACTCGGTTGTCTACGGGATCCTCGCGGCGCTTCTGGCTGCCTGCGCAGGCTATCTCGTCGCGGAGGGCCTGAGCCTGATGCGGGGTCGGGTGCCGCGTGCCGTGGTTGTGCTGTTGCTGTGCGGGCAGTGGCTTACGCCCGGTTATGTCCTCGGGGCGGGGATGGCGGAGCTTGCCATCCCCGCCGCGCCCCTGCTGGAGGGTGACCGCCTGCTGGTGGTTACCCATGCGCTGCGGGTCCTGCCCCTCGCCGTCCTCGCTTTTCTCGGTTTCCACTGGATGAACCGGCGCGACGACCCGGCCGTCGAACTGGCCGGCATCGTCTGGTGGCGGGTGTTTCTGCGCCTGCGCCTGCCGGTGGAGTGGCCGGCGTGGCTCCTGGTGATCGGGGTGCTGGCGGCGCTGTTGCTCTCGGAGCTTTCGAGCACCCTGCTGGTGGTGGCGCCCGGGACGGAGACGGCGGTGCTGCGCATCTACAACCTGATGCACTATGGCGCCGGGGAACGGGTGAGCCTGCTGGCACTGCTCGAAACCCTGGCGGTCCTGGCAATTTTGGTCCTTTCCACCCGCTGGACGCGGAGCCTGTTCCGATGAGCGTGGAAGTGAGAGGGCTGCGGCACAGGGTGGGGGAGGGCTTTGAGCTCGACGTCCCAATCCTCGATTTCTGCCAGGGCAGTGCAGTCCTGGTCCTGGGCCCCTCCGGCAGTGGTAAATCCTCCTTCCTGCGCCTGCTTGCCGGCCTGGACCGGCCGGATGAGGGGGGCATACGCATTGGTGGCGAGAGGGTGAGCGGCGCCGGGGTGTGGACTCCTCCTCACGAGCGTGGTGTGGCCATGCTGGCCCAGGATTTCGGCCTCTGGCCCCATCTCGGCGCCGCCCAGCACCTGGCGTTCGTGCGCAGCCGCGGGCGTTCGATAGCCTACGGTCCAGAGGAGTGCGAACTGCTCGAGCAGGTGGGATTGACAGGCAAGTCCACTGCCCGGCCGGCGCGGCTCTCCGGCGGCGAGCAGCAGCGCCTCGCCCTGGCGCGCGCGCTGGCGGTCCGGCCGCGCCTGCTGCTGCTCGACGAACCCTTCGCCAACGTGGACGTGGTGCTGGCCGGGCAGTTGCAGGAGCTGATCGAACGGCTGCGTCGGGAGCAGGGTTTCACCCTGGTGCAGGTGGCGCACTACGCCCGGGCGTCGGTCCTTGCCGCCGACTCGGTGGTGATCTTCCGGGGCGGACGGGTGGTGCAGAAGGCCGCTTGGGAAACCATTGCCTCCGCACCGGTGGATCCCTGGACCCGGCGGGTGGTGGAGGCCTTCTCGTGAAGCGGTTGCTTGCGGTGGCCAGTCTCACGTGCGCAGCTGCGGCCGGTGCCGCTCCCGGCGTCTACACGACCTGGATGCCCTGGGAGGCGGACGCCGTCGTTACGGCCTGGGTTCTCAAGCGGCATGTGGCGCCGGATGCGCACTTCGTCGCGCAACCCAGGGGTTTCGAGCCCGTCCAGGGTGCAGCGGGTATCGACATGCCCGATTCACCCTACCGCCGCAGCGGCAGAAACACGGCGTTCGATGCGGCACTCCGGATTCACAACATCGATACGCCCTGCACCCGCAGGCTGCAACCCATGGTGCGGCTTCTCGAACTGGCGAAGTGGCGCAAATCGTCCATGCCTGCCGCGGAGGCCTTCGAAGCGGAACTGGTGTCGTTGTTGCCAGGGCGTCCGGGCGAGGAGCCGGACGCCGCCTTTGCATTCATCGATCGCTACTGCGTGCGGGAGGGAGGAGATTCGTGAGACGCCTGTTCCTGTTTGCAGTGCTGTTTTTCTGGACCGTGACGGTGCAGGCGCGGGGGTGGCCCGAAGGACTCAGCTTCATCGGTCTGGCCGCCGAAGGCTGGAGGCTCTACGCGGTGGGGCCGGGGGAGTCCGAGCCACGCGCGATTGCCACCTCGAGCGAACCCCATGACACCGCCTACCACCTCTCCGGCGGACGCATTGCCTTCATCGCGGCTGACGGTGCCCTGCGTGAGCTCGATCTGCATACCGGCGAAGAGCACATACTGCGGCAGCGCAGCGATCGCCTCGCCTGGA
This sequence comes from Gammaproteobacteria bacterium, assembly GCA_028694565.1. Classification (GTDB taxonomy): domain Bacteria; phylum Pseudomonadota; class Gammaproteobacteria; order DSM-26407; family DSM-26407; genus Thioalbus. The sequence goes on from JAQVKR010000250.1 coordinate 2,156, forward strand.
CCCAGCCGGCCTACGATTCGGCCGGACGGCTCTTCGCAGTGGTTCTCAAGGAGGGCAACAGCGCCGACACCGATATCGTTCAACTCACCGGTACGACCCTAAAGCAGGTCGTGCAACAGCGATCCGCCCAGTTCGAACCCGATATACAGGGGCGGGTGCTCCACTATTCCAATGTCCTCTGCACGGTAGGCTGCGGGCGCATCATCCAGGAGATCTGGCGCATGGATTTGCTTACGGGGCAGGCACGCCAGGTCACCCTGATGAACGCCATCTCACGGGAGCCGGCCGCCTCGCCCGATGGAGGGTGGCTCTACTTCGTCTCCGATCGGAACGGCCACTACCACATCTGGCGACTCGCGATCCCGGACGGCAAGCCTGAACCGGTGACCCGGGGCAATTTCACCGATCTCAGTCCCGCCCTTGATGGCGCGGGACGCCTCTGGTTTATTCGCCGCACCCCGCAGGGGGTACACCTCATGGTCCGCGAAGCGGACGGTACCCTGCTCACCAAGCCCTTGCCCGCCGGCATTAGCGACGTGCGGGCCCTGGAGATTGCCAGATGAACCGCCCCAGCCACTGCCGGCCGGAATCCGGACGGCAGCCAACCGACACGATGCCCGGTCAGTGGCGCCATGCAGCATCACGATCCACACGCGGGCGTGCGGCAAGCGCCGGACGAAGGTTTCTCTTCGGCATTCTGCTTCTCCTGCCGTTCGGGATGCTCCAGGCGGAACCCTATATCGGACTGTCCAGCGACGGATGGAACGAATTCTCACCGGCGAGAGGCGAGACCTATTCCATCCCCTTCACCCTGAAAGAGCCTGCACGGGTCGAAATCGCCATCACCGGGCCCGATCGCCAGATCGTCCGCACCCTGGATTCGCAGGCGGTGCTGCAGCCCGGCGCCCACGAACTGGTCTGGGACGGCCGCGATGACAACGGTGAACTGGTACCGGACGAGGCATGGGTGCCGGTGGTCAAGGCAACCGGCGCCGCAGGCGGGGCGCGCATCGATCCGTGGGCGTACAGCGGGGGTGAAATCCTGGAGGATCTGGCCACCCGGATTGGCCCCCAGGGTGCCATCTCCTATCGCCTGCCGGTGCCTGCCCGCGTGCTGATCCGGGTGGGTATCGAGGGTGGGCCCATGCTGGCGACCCTTGCCGACTGGGTTCCCCATGCCGCCGGTCGAAACATCCAGCATTGGAACGGGTTCGATGCCGACGGCGTGGCGGATCTGCGCGGTGAGCCTGGTCTCTCCCTGCTGGTCACGGCCTTTGCGCTGCCGGACCATGCCATTCTCACCTTCGGCAACGGCGCAACGGACTACCCGGGCTGGCAGGGGGCGCGCGGCTTTGAACCCCGGACGACTGCACCCGATGCAATGGTGCTGGAGCGGGACGGCCGGCGGATCTCGCCCCATCACTACTACGGACGCACGCTGGATCGCGATCCCCGGGTCCGGCTTGCGCTCGGTGGCGAGGGCGTAAGCGGAGACGGGCCCATGCCGACGGTCGGCGGCCGAACCGCCATCCGGGTCGACGTCCAGGAGGGGGACCGCTGGCTGCTGGACGAGAGCCTCTACGAGGTGGCCTTTTTTATCGATCACCGGTTCGTGTCGGAAGAGGAGCAGGGATACCTGCCGCTGTCCTGGCTGTGGGATGCCGCCACGCTGGACCCGGGTCCCCACCTGCTGACCGTGAACGTCTCCGGGTTCCGGGGACAGGTGGGGGTGAAGACCGTCCGGTTCGAAGTCCCGGCAGGAAAGGCGAGCACTACGAATCTGTCCCAGGGAGGGGAGAGCGATGGGGAGGAGTAAATCGCCGCGTGTCGGCGCACTGACCGGGTTGCTGCTGGCCATTGTCCTGTTGTGGCCGTTGGCTCAGGCATGGGGCGAGGACGGGGATGAAGAGCACACACCGGAGGCAGCGCAGCGTCAGGACTGGCTCGCACCCGTGATTACGGCGCACTACCCGGAGGCGGGACTGGTCACGTCCGATGCACTGATGCCCTTCCGTTTCTTCGTCTACGATCCCGCTCCCCGCTGGGAGGACGGACGCTGGGTACAGCGCAGCGGTCTCGATCCGGATAGCCTGCGTGTCGCGGTCAACGGGGTCGATCGGACGGCCCAGGTGACGTTCTACCGCAACGCCCGTTGCGCACCATCCTGGCTCGAGCTCATCTGGCGCCTGCTTCTGGCGCCGGAGACGCCAAAGGATGCCGCATGCCAGCTCGTGCTTCCCTTCGGCGGGCTGGTGGACTGGCGCATCATGGAGCCGGTGACGAGGGGTGTCATCGATCTCGATCCGACAACCCTGCTGCCATTGCCCCAGGGCGATGTGGAGGTGGTCGTCACCATCTCGGATCTGGCGGGAAACCCGGGGCAGGCGGTGCACCGGATCTTCGTCGACTCCAGCGGTCCCGGCATCGGGTCCCTTTCGCCGCCTGACGGGGGTGTCGTGCGCGGCGAGGACACCCCCGTGATTCTCTCACTGACAGATGCCGGCGTCGGTGTCGCGGCCGATACCCTGCGGGTGTGGCTGAACGGCGAGGAGGGGACCGGTCGGGCCACGCTGACCGGTGAACGCCTGGTCCTGTCTCCGAGTCCGGTCTGGGACGAAGGC
>JAQVKR010000251.1 GCA_028694565.1 Gammaproteobacteria bacterium
GCGTGGTGGCGGGCGTTTTCGAGCCCCGCCGGCTCTCCCCCGCGGCCCAGCAAATCGACAAGGTCAGCGATGGGTTCCTGAGCAATCTCCTGCGCCGCGGCGACCTCGAGGGCAAGCCGGGACAGACGCTCCTGCTGCACAACGTGCCCGGGATGCTCAGCGACCGGGTGCTCCTGGTGGGATGTGGACGGGAGCGGGATTTCACCGAGGCCGTCTACAAGAAGGCTGTGGCCACGGCGGTCAACACCCTCAATGAAACCGGCGCCATGGAGGCGGTCTGCTTCCTGACCGAGCTCGGCCTGAAGGGGCGCAACATCGCCTGGAAGGTGCGCAAGGCGGTGGAGGCGGCCAACGAGACCGTCTACCGGTTCGATCGGTTCAAGACCGAGAAGAGGCCGCCGCGGCGGCCGCTGCGCAAGTTCGTGCTCAATGTCTCCACCCGGCGCGAACTCGCCCCCGGCGAGGCGGCCGTGCGCCAGGGACAGGCCATCGCCACCGGCGTGCGGCTGGCCAAGGAGCTGGCCAACCTGCCGGGCAATCACTGCACGCCCACCTATCTCGCCGAGCAGGCGCGCTCCATGCAGAAGGTCTACAAGAACGTCAAGACCACGGTGCTGGAACAGGCGGACATGGAAAAGCTCGGCATGGGCGCCCTGCTCTCGGTGACCCGGGGCAGCCGCCAGCCGCCCAAGTTCATCATCGTGGAGTACCGGGGCGGCCCCAAGGGGCAGGCCCCGGTGGTCCTGGTGGGCAAGGGCATCACCTTCGACTCCGGCGGCATCTCCATCAAGCCCGGCGCGGCCATGGACGAGATGAAGTTCGACATGGCCGGCGCCGCGGCGGTGCTGGGCACCCTCACGGCGGCCCTCGAGCTGCAGATACCCATGAACCTGATCGGCCTCGTGCCGAGCTGCGAGAATCTGCCCGACGGCAATGCCAGCAAGCCCGGGGACGTGGTGACCAGCCTGTCGGGGCAGACCATCGAAATCCTGAATACCGATGCCGAGGGGCGCCTCATCCTCTGCGACGCCCTGACCTATTCCGGGCGCTACGAGCCCGCCGCGGTCATCGACGTGGCGACGCTGACCGGGGCCTGCGTCATCGCCCTGGGCAACGCGGCGACGGGCCTGTTCTCCAACCACAATCCGCTCGCGCACGATCTCCTCGCCGCCGGGACGGAGAGCGCCGATCGCTGCTGGCAGCTGCCCCTGTGGGAGGAGTACCAGGATCAGCTCGACACCAACTTCGCCGACATGGCCAACATCGGCGGGCGCGAGGCCGGCGCCATCACCGCCGCCTGCTTCCTCTCCCGCTTCACCCGCGACTACCACTGGGCCCATCTCGACATCGCCGGCACCGCGTGGAAAAGCGGCAAGGAAAAGGGAGCCACCGGCCGCCCCGTCCCCATGCTCACCCAGTACCTGCTGAACTGCTGCGGCCAGGGCGAGTGAGCGGGACAGGCGTGGACAGGCGGCGATGACCCGGGTCGATTTCTACATCCTCTCCGAGGCGCGCCGCGAGGAGCGCGCCCGGTTCGCCTGCCGGGTGGTGGAGAAGGCCTATCAGCGCGGCTACCGGATTCACCTGCATGCCGGTTCCGGGGACGAGGCGCGGGCGCTCGACGACCTGCTGTGGATCTGGCGCCAGGACAGCTTCCTGCCGCACCGGCTGCTCGCCGGCGGCAACGGCCCGGAGGTGATCCGGATCGGTCATGGGACGGAGAACTGGCCCGCCGCCGACGTGCTGGTCAACCTCGCCCCGGAGGTGCCGGCTTTCTTCAGCGGCTATCCCCGGGTGGTCGAGATCGTCACCCAGGATACCGAAACCACGCAACTTGGCCGTGAGCACTACCGGTTCTATCGTGAACGCGGCTATCCCCTCAATACGCACGATCTGCGGGAGAAGCAGCCATGAGCCGCGAACAGACCCCGGATCCGGATGCGATTCCCGTCCTCGACGAGGTGGTCCAGCCCGGGCGCCCGACGGCCGAATCCGCTCCGCCGGGCGGGACCGTGGAAGGTGAGGCCCCCTTCCCGCCCCCGCCCGCGGCCGGCGTGGATGAGCGCCTGCTGGCGGAGCAGCTCACCGCCGCCCTGCTGGGAGCGGTCCGCCAGGAGCTCGCCGAGACGCTGCGCCGGGAGGCGGACCGCCTGGCGACGCGGCTGGTCTCGGAGCTGGCGCCGCGGCTGCGCGAGCGGCTCGACACCGCGCTCGGACAGCACGGGGACCGGGGCGAACATGGCCCGCGCGATGACTGACGTTAACGTTATAATGACGGCTTTTTCACTCACCGGTTACTGAACCGCCGACACGGCATGGCCACCCCGCCTGCCGTCCGCCCTTGTTGTTGATTCGGACCACCATGGACAAGACCTACGAGCCCCATTCCATCGAGCAGCGCTGGTACGAGACCTGGGAGAACAACGGCTACTTCGCCCCCGGCGGCGAAGGTGCCCCCTACTGCATCATGATCCCGCCGCCGAACGTGACCGGGAGCCTGCACATGGGGCACGCGTTCCAGGACACCATCATGGACGCGCTCACCCGCTACCACCGCATGCGCGGCGATCGCACCCTCTGGCAGGCCGGTTCCGACCATGCCGGCATCGCCACCCAGATGGTGGTGGAGCGTCAGCTCAACGTGGAGAACAAGACCCGCCACGATCTCGGGCGGGAGGCGTTCATCGAGCGGATCTGGGAGTGGAAGGAGCACTCCGGCGGCACCATCACCCGCCAGCTGCGCCGCATGGGCGCCTCGCTGGACTGGAGCCGCGAGCGCTTCACCATGGACGAAGGGCTCTCCGAGGCCGTGATCGAGGTGTTCGTCCGGCTCTTTGATGAGGGCCTCATCTACCGCGGCAAGCGCCTGGTGAACTGGGATCCGGTGCTGCACACGGCGGTCTCCGACCTGGAAGTGGTGTCCCAGGAGGAGGACGGCTCCCTGTGGCACATGCGCTACCCCCTGGCCGACGGCTCGGGCCACCTCGTGGTGGCCACCACCCGGCCCGAGACCATGCTCGGCGACACCGCCGTGGCGGTCCACCCGGAGGACGAGCGCTACCGCCACCTGGTGGGCAGGATGGTGCGCCTGCCGCTGGCGGAGCGCGACATCCCCATCATCGCCGACGACTACGTGGATCCGGCGTTCGGCACCGGCTGCGTGAAGATCACCCCGGCGCACGATTTCAACGACTACGCCGTGGGCCAGCGCCACGATCTGCCGCTCATCAACGTCTTCACGGTGGACGCGCGGATCAACGCCGAGATGCCCGAGCGCTACCGCGGGCTGGACCGGTTCGAGGCCCGCGAACGGATCGTGCAGGACCTCGAGGCGGCGGGCCTGCTGGAGAAGATCGACCCCCACAAGCTGATGGTGCCCCGCGGCGATCGCTCCCACGCGGTCATCGAGCCCTACCTCACCGACCAGTGGTTCGTGGATCTCACCCGCGAAGCGCAGCCCGACGGCCGTCCCGGCGGACTGGCGGCCATCACCCGGCCCGCCATCGAGGCGGTCAGCGGCGGGAACATCCGCTTCATTCCCGAGAACTGGGAGAAAACCTACTTCCAGTGGCTGGAGAACATCCAGGACTGGTGCATCAGCCGCCAGATCTGGTGGGGACACCGCATCCCGGCCTGGTATGACCCCGACGGCCGGTTCTACGTGGGCCGCAGCGAGGCGGCGGTGCGGGAGAAGCACGGCCTGGGCGAGGACGTGATCCTGACCCGGGACGCGGACGTGCTGGACACCTGGTTCTCCTCGGCCCTGTGGCCCTTCTCCACCCTCGGCTGGCCCCGCGAGACGCCGGAGTACGCCACCTTCTACCCCACCTCGGTGCTGGTGACCGGCTTCGACATCATCTTCTTCTGGGTCGCCCGGATGATCATGATGGGGCTGAAGTTCACCGGCGACGTCCCCTTCCGCGAGGTCTACATCCACGGCCTGGTGCGCGACGCCCACGGCCAGAAGATGTCCAAGTCCAAGGGCAACGTGCTGGATCCCATCGATCTCATCGACGGCATCGAGCTGGACCGCCTGGTGGCCAAGCGCACCAGCGGGCTGATGCAGCCGCAGATGGCGAAGGCCATCGAGAAGATGACCCGCAAGGATTTCCCCGACGGCATTCCCGCCTTCGGGACCGATGCCATGCGCTTCACCTTCTGCGCGCTGGCCTCCACCGGCCGCGACATCAAGTTCGATCTCGGGCGCATCGAGGGCTACCGGAACTTCTGCAACAAGCTCTGGAACGCCGCCCGCTACGTGCTGATGAACACCGAGGGCCAGGACACGGGCCGCGGAAACGAGCCGGTGGCGCTGTCCCTGGCCGATCGCTGGATCATCAGCCGGCTGCAGCAGACCGAGCGCACGGTGGCGGAGTCCATCGGCGCCTACCGCTTCGATCTCGCCGCCCAGGCCATCTACGAGTTCACCTGGAACGAGTACTGCGACTGGTACCTGGAGCTCTCCAAGCCGGTGCTCACCGCCGAATCGGGCAGCGAGGAGGCCCGCCGCGGCACGCGGCGCACCCTGGTCCGGGTGCTGGAGGCCCTGCTGCGCCTGGCCCATCCGCTGATGCCCTTCATCACCGAGGAGATCTGGCAGCGCGTGGCGCCGCTGGCCGGCAAGTCCGGCTCCACCATCATGCTGCAGCCCTATCCGCAGGCCGAGGCCGGAAAGGAGGACGCGCAGGCCGTCGCGGACATGGAATGGGTGCAGGCCTTCATCATCGGGGTACGCAGCATCCGCGGGGAGATGAACATCGCC
>JAQVKR010000252.1 GCA_028694565.1 Gammaproteobacteria bacterium
TCCGTGTTCGGGGTGGCCTCGGCGGCGATGGCGTCGTGGGGGAAGGCGTAGTCGGAGGGGGTGAAGATGGCCGCCTGGGAGTACTGGATGTCCATGTTCTCCACGTTGGGCAGGTTGCCAACGCTGCCGGAGATGACCACGTAGCACTCGTTCTCGATGGCGCGCGCCTGGGCGCAGCGGCGCACCCGCTCGTAGGCGTTCTTGGTGTCGGTCCAGTAGGGCACGAAGAGAATGGTCATGCCCTGGTCGGTGAGGATGCGCGGCAGCTCGGGGAACTCCACGTCGTAGCAGATGAGGATGCCCACCCGGCCGACGTCGGTTTCGAACACCCGCAGCGAGTCGCCGCCGGTGAGACCCCAGTAGGCACGCTCGTCGGGGGTGATGTGCAGCTTGTACTGGGCGTCCCAGGTGCCGTCGCGGCGGCACAGGTAGGAGACGTTGTAGAGCTGCTGGTCCCGGTACTCGGGCATGCTGCCGGCGATGATGTTGATGTTGTAGGCCAGCGCCAGGCGCACCATCTCCTCGCGCACCCGCTCGCTGTAGGCGGCGAGATCGCGGATCGCCTGGGCGGGGTTCTCCTGGTTGAACTGGGCCATCAGCGGGGCGTTGAAGAACTCCGGGAAGAGCACGAAGTCGGCCTGGTAGCCGGCCACCGCGTCGACGAAGAACTCCACCTGCCTCAGCAGCTCCTCGAGCGACTCCGCCGGGCGCATCTGCCACTGCACGGCGCCCACCCGCACCTCGCTCTTGACCGCGCCGATGAGCGGCGCCTTCTCCTCGTGGTAGATGTTGATCCACTCCAGCAGGGTGGCGTAGGCGTGGGATTCCTTGTCGGTGGGCTCGTAGCCCGTGATGAGCTTGCGCACGTGGAAGTCGTTGGCCAGCTGGAAGCTCAGGATCGGGTCGCGGATCTCGTGGCGCTTCACCTGCTCGATGTACTCCGCCGGGCTCAGGCGATCGGCGTACTTGCGGTAGCCCGGAATGCGTCCGCCGGCCACGATGCGGCGCAGATCGAGCCGCTCGCAAAGCTCCTTGCGGGCATCATAGAGACGCCGCCCCAGGCGCAGGTCGCGGTAGTCCGGGTGGACGAAGATGTCCACGCCGTAGAGCGTGTCGCCGTTGGGGTCGTGGGTGGTGAGATAGCCGTTGCCGGTGATTTCGCGGTAGGTGTGGCTGTCGCCGTAGCGCTTGTAGTCGACGATCAGGCTGATGGCCGCGGCCACCACCTTGCCGTTGTCCTCGATGCAGATCTGGCCCTCGGGGAAGCGGGTGATCTGGGAGATGAACTGCTCCCGGCTCCAGGCCCCGCCCAGGGCGCCCGGATAGACGAGATCCATGATTTCGCGGATGTCCTCATAGTCCTCGGGGCGGGTGTTGCGCAGGATGAGCTTGTGCTCGGGGCTCTTCTTCTGGCGTTTCTTCGCCGGGCGGGGGCGTTGCCTGCTCTTCCTGCTGGTGTCCTTGGCCATGGTGAAGTCCGCTGCGGGGGAGGGATCCGGGACGTCCTACGCGCTCAGACTATAGCAGAACGGCGCGGCGGCGCAGCCGCCGGGACCTCGGCCCGGGGGCTTCCCGGCACGGTGGCCGGTGGGCCGGGAATCAGCCGTCCCCGTGGGCGGCGGCGGCGTCGCGGTCGAGCTCCTCCACCCGCCTCGCCTCCGGGTTGGGGTAACGGTTCACCACCCAGGCGGGCAGGCGGCTCTGGCTGGCCCGGTGCAGGGTCTCGGATTCCATGATGATGAGCACCAGCATGGTCACCATGACGGGCAGAATGCCCAGGCCGCCGATGAGGGCGAAGATGGCCTCCCGCATCATGCCGAGGTGGGTGTGGCCCAGCCAGCCGAGCAGGCTGACCATGCCCAGCAGGCCGAGCATGACGATGAAGATGCGGCTGCGGCGGGCGGCGATCTGCCAGTGGCAGGCGACGAACCAGGGGTCGCGCCGGAGCGAGCGCCGGGCGCGCCAAAGGGTGTAGACGAGGGAGCCCACGGAGACCGTCGGCACGAAGAGGATCACGAGGGGCATCACGCTGTAGGTGCCGAGGGCGGCTACGAACATGAGGATGTGGTTGCCGATCAGGTTGGTCAGGAAGATCTCGTGGGGGATCTTCGCCCTGGCCACCTCGGCGGGCGGGATGTCGAACAGCACGGAGGCTCTCCTCGCATCGGCAGGATGCTTTATTTCGTTCTAGTTATGGACGCGCAACGATAGCACAACCACCGGGAAAATCATCCATTTGCGGCGGTTCCGGGCCGCCCCCCGGCGCACCCCGGCCGGCACGTGCTAAGTTTAAGTGGACAGCATGCGGTGCCTTGGCGAATGGATTGTGCGGGAGGTTCCGGGATGCGCGGCAACCGAGCGAAATACTGCGTGGGACAGGTGGTGCATCACCGCCTGTTCGACTACCGTGGCGTCGTCGTGGACGTGGATCCCGAATTCCTGGGAGAGGGTCCCTGGCTGGACGAAATGGTGCGTACCCGGCCGCGCAAGGATCAGCCCTGGTACCGGGTGCTGGTGGATGAGGCGGACGCCGAGAGCTACGTGGCCGAAGGAACCCTCGAGCCCGACGACAGCGGCGAGCCGGTGGACCACCCGGGGGTCGCCGCCCACTTCAAGGAGTTCCGCGGCGGTGTCTATACCCGCCGCGAGGCGCTGAACTGAAGCGGGCCCCTCTCCCCGCGGCCGCCGGCAGCGCCACCCCCCGCCCGGTGTGCCGCCGACCCCGCGCCCGGCGCTGTTCCCGGGCTCCGGGTCAGGTGAAATCGAAGCGTTTCTCCACCCGCAGGTCCGGGTTGATGACTCCCCGCCGGTACAGATTGTCGCGCAGGGTGCGGAAGATTTGGGCTTCCGTGTCGGTGTTGGCGAAGGGGAAGGTCCAGCGCCCGGGACGGGTTTCGTCGTCGATATGGTTCCAGAACAGGTTCAGGACCCGCAGCCCCTCTTCGCGGCGGGGCAACCGGTCATCGTGGTGGGCGGTGGCCGTCGCCAGGCCCAGTTCCCCGCCGCTCTGCCGGGAGGCCGGATCGTCGCCCCGGTGGTAGTAGAGGACGGGGAAGAAGCGGTGGAAGCCCTCCTCGGAGTGGTGGGCGAAGAGATCCTCCAGGCCCCGGTGGATGCCCCGGACGGTGTTCCAGGTGTCATCGTGCTCGCCGATGCCGAAGTGATCGAGCTTGCCGGTGTCGTAGCGGGCCTTGTCGTCATGGCGGTAGATTTCCCGCACGTAGTTGTAGATGACCAGGCTGGCGGAGCGCCAGCCGCGCTCGGGGTTGTCCGCCGGATCCACGTAGCCGAGCTCGAGGGGGAGATCGGGTTGCGTCCGGTAGGTCTCGACGAAGCGCACGAGCTCGCCGCGGAAACGATCCACATCATCCTGGAAGCGGGGATGCTCGCGCAGAAAATCCGCGTCGCCCAACTGGGGGAAGGCCTCTTCCACCGGCTTCAGGTCGGCCGGCCGGATGAAGCCGAGCTCGCCGTTGCCGGTGATCAGGTAGAAGCCCTCGATACCCTGGTACTTCCTTGCGAACTGCTGGGTGGGGTTTGGCTCGCTCACGGGATGCTCCTGTCCTCCATCGCGTCCGCGTCCGCTGCGGCAGTCCATTCGCCGGAGACGATCCCTGTCCCGGCACATTGTCGTTGGCCCAAGCTCCGGCACGGCACCGCCCAGCACCTCGCCGAGGGTTCGGAAGCGGCGCGGCGGACGGGGCCCTGCAGGCGCCGCAATACCGGGCCGGGCCTCTGTGAGGTGCCCTCCGGGCGAGCCGCTGCAGGGCCATCTGCGGCGTTGCGCCCGCTTGAAAGGGGTGCCGCCATTCCCGCGCGGGCACACCTGGCCGCCGATCCCGTGGCGGCTCGCTGAATGAGTTTTGTCAGGGCCTGGATTAGTATAAGGCAAGGATAACCTGCCCGCGGGCAGGGTCAAACCGGCGCCGCTCCGGGTGGGGAGGGCGCCGGACGCTCAGTGGTCCTGGTGGGAGAACACCGGGAGCGAGAGGTTCCAGCGGATGGCCGAGAGACGCAGCCCCAGGGTGACGATCATGGCCGCCAGGATGGCGGCGGGATGGTCCTGCAGGAACGGGTGCAGCAGCACGTAGACCGCGGCGCCGCACAGGGACGCGGTGGCGTAGATCTCGCGGCGCAGGATGAGGGGGATCTCGCCGGAGAGCACGTCGCGGATCATGCCGCCCACCACCCCGGTCATGATGCCCATCATCACCGCGGCCCCGGGGCCCACGCCGAGGCTCAACGCTTTCTGGGCGCCGATGATGGTGAACACGGCCAGGCCGAAAGCATCCGCCGTGCGCAGCAGGCCCCGCGGGCGACGGCGGATGCGCGCCAGGGCGAAGGTCAGAATGGAGGCGGCGGTGGCCACGGTGATGTAGAGCGAGTCGCCGATCCAGAACACGGGATCGGCGCCGAGCACCAGGTCGCGCAGCGTGCCGCCGCCGATGGCGGTGACCAGCGCCAGCACCACGACACCGAAGAGATCCATCTGTTTGCGGCCGGCCACCAGTGCGCCGGTCACGGCGAACACGGCGGTGCCGAACAGATCGAGCAGGTAGATGATGTTCAAGGTGAGGAGTCCGTTGCTACGGGCGCCGACTGGATTCGCGGTGGCGCAGTTTACCACAGGAGGGGCGGGGGGGATGCCGATTCGCCGTGCCGCGGGCGGGCGGCGGCGCCCCGGGCTGACCCGCCGCGCGGAGCCGCGCCGGCGGGCCGGCCTGGCGCCCGGCGGCGCGGT
>JAQVKR010000253.1 GCA_028694565.1 Gammaproteobacteria bacterium
GGGCGACAACGTGAAGATGACGGTGAGCCTGATTGCGCCCATCGCCATGGAGGAGGGCCTGCGCTTCGCCATCCGCGAGGGCGGCCGTACCGTCGGCGCCGGCGTCGTCGCCAAGATCATCGAGTAAAGTGCTTCCGCCGGGGCGGGATGGGGACATCCCTGCCCCGGCGTGCTGCAGAGTATTAGGCCAGTAGCTCAATTGGCAGAGCGGCGGTCTCCAAAACCGCAGGTTGGGGGTTCGATTCCCTCCTGGCCTGCCAAACAGCGCATCGAGCATGCGGGCGGCGGGGGGTTCCCATGTGGGGGTCCCCTTGCGCCGTTATTTTTCTGTTAAGGGTCCATGAACGCTAAAACCGAGGTCAGCGGCAACAAGTTCGATGGCGCCAAGTTGCTTGTGGCGGTGCTGGTGCTGGCCGTCGGCATCGTCGGTTTCTATTACTTCAGCGACGCCATCACCGTGGTCCGCGTCGGGGGCCTGCTGGTGGTTGCCGCCGTGGCGGTGGTGATCGCCTCCCAGACCGAGAAGGGGCGTGGCGCGATCGGTTTCTTCAAGGACGCGCGAACCGAGGTGCGCAAGGTGGTCTGGCCCACCCGGCAGGAAACCATCCAGACCACCCTGATGGTCATCGCCATGGTTGTCGTGGTGGCCATCATTCTGTGGTTCCTGGACATGTTCCTGTTCTGGGCCGTGCGCATGCTCACCGGGCAGGGAGGTTGACGGATGGCCAAGCGTTGGTACGTAGTCCATGCCTACTCGGGCTTTGAGCAGCAGGTCAAGCGCTCGCTCGAGGACCGCATCAGGATGCATGGCATGGAGGAGCACTTCGGGCAGATCCTCGTCCCCACCGAAGAGGTGGTGGAGATGCGCGCCGGGCAGAAGCGCAAGAGCGACCGGAAGTTCTTTCCCGGATACGTGCTCGTGCAGATGGAAATGAACGACGCCACCTGGCACCTGGTCAAGGAAGTGCCGAAGGTGATGGGCTTCATCGGCGGCACCAGCGACCGTCCGGCGCCGATTACCGAGAAGGAGGCCGACGCCATCCTGCAGCGCGTGCAGGAGGGGGTCGAGAAGCCGCGCCCGAAGGTCCTGTTCGAGCCGGGCGAGGTGGTCCGCGTCATCGACGGGCCGTTCGCCGATTTCAACGGCGTGGTGGAAGAGGTGAACTACGAGAAGAGCCGTATGCGCGTGGCGGTGCTCATCTTCGGCCGTTCCACCCCCGTCGAGCTCGAGTTCGGTCAGGTCGAGAAGGGCTGAATGCAGTAAACCCGGCGCCCGCCGAGGCGGGCGCCGGGGCTTTTCAACCGGGGAGCCGCGAGGCGCCAGCACCCGAATCAGGAGTCTACAATGGCAAAGAAAATCCAGGCTTACATCAAGCTGCAGGTGAAGGCCGGCCAGGCCAATCCCAGCCCGCCGGTGGGTCCCGCGCTGGGCCAGCACGGCGTGAACATCATGGAGTTCTGCAAGGCGTTCAACGCCAAGACCCAGCAGCTCGAGCCGGGTCTGCCCACGCCCGTGGTGATCACCGTCTACTCGGATCGCAGCTTCACCTTCATCACCAAGACGCCGCCCGCCGCCGTGCTTCTGCGCAAGGCCGCCGGCATCCCCAAGGGCAGCAGCAACCCCAACACCAACAAGGTGGGCAAGGTCAACCGCGAGCAGCTCGAGGAGATCGCGAAGACCAAGATGCCCGACCTGACCGCCGCCGATATGGATGCCGCCGTGCGGACCATCGCCGGCAGCGCCCGCAGCATGGGCCTTGACGTGGAGGGGGTGTAAGCCATGGCCAGAATGACCAAGCGCAAGAAGCAGATCGCCGAGAAGCTGCAGCCCGGGCGTCTCTACCCCGTGGACGAGGCTTTCGCGCTCCTCAAGGAGATCTCCGCGGTCAAGTTCAAGGAGTCGGTGGACGTGAGCGTCAACCTCGGTGTCGACCCGCGCAAGTCCGACCAGGTGGTGCGCGGCTCCACCGTGCTGCCCAACGGCACCGGCAAGACCGTCCGCGTGGCCGTGTTCGCCCAGGGCGCCAACGCCGATGCCGCCCGCGAGGCCGGCGCCGACATCGTCGGCTTCGAGGATCTGGCCGAGTCGGTGAAGGCCGGCAACCTGGACTTCGACGTGGTCATCGCCAGCCCCGACGCCATGCGCGTGGTGGGCCAGCTGGGCCAGATCCTCGGTCCCCGCGGCCTGATGCCGAACCCGAAGGTGGGCACCGTGACCCCGAACGTGGCCGAGGCGGTCAACAACGCCAAGGCGGGCCAGGTGCGCTACCGCACCGACCGTGCCGGCATCATCCACTGCAGCATCGGCAAGGTGGATTTCGAGGTGAACGCCCTGCGGGAGAACCTCGAGGCGCTGCTCTCCGCCCTGCAGAAGGGCAAGCCGAGCGCCGCCAAGGGCGTTTACATGAAGAAGATTACCGTCTCCACCACCATGGGCCCGGGCGTCGTCCTGGACCAGGGCAGCCTCAACGCGTGAGGCTGCGGAACGCCCGCGGCGTTCCGGAGACATGCAGGCTTTGGGTCGCCGGCCCCGCTTCAGGGGCCGGTGGCTGTCAAAGACCGCAGGCGCCGGAGGGGTGTGAATCCCGACGGCTTAATGGAATGACCTGCCTGCGCAGACGGTGAGCCCGAAACAGGTTTTCCTGGTGACGGTCACCGTGGGAGGTGGACACCGGCGACGGTGTTCCCGAAACCCAGGGGGGCGTGCCGGCAGCGCCGGCCCGCCATGTAGGAGGAATATCCAGTGGCATTGAACCTGGAACAGAAGAAGTCGATCGTCGCCGAAGTGTCCGAGGTCGCGGCGCAGGCGCATTCCGCGCTGGCAGCCGAGTATCGGGGCCTCACGGTCGAGAAGATGGACAAGCTGCGCGTGACCGCACGCGATGGCGGCGTCTATCTCCGCGTCGTGAAGAACACCTTGGCGCGTCGTGCCCTGGCCGGTACCGAGTTCGAATGTATGAGCGAGGGACTGGTCGGGCCGCTGGTGCTCGCGTTCTCCATGGAGGACCCGGGTTCCGCGGCGCGGGTGTTGGGTGACTTCGCCAAGGACAACGACAAACTGGTCATCAAGCTGGTGTCCATCGGGGGTCAGTTGCTGCCGGCTTCGGAAGCAAGCCGACTGGCGAAACTGCCGACCCGCGATCAGGCCATCGCAACGCTGATGTCGGTGATGCGTGCACCCTTGGACAAGCTTGCCCGTACGCTCAACGAGGTGCCCGGCAAGCTCGTGCGCACCGTGGCGGCGATCCGCGATCAGAAGCAGGCTGCCTGAGTCTGCTGTTTCCTAGGCAATTCTGCCCGGGGCGCAGCAGCGACCGGGTGACCGTACACAGGAGTTGAATACAATGGCCGTGTCCAAAGACGACATTCTCGAAAGCATTGCCAACATGTCCGTGATGGAGGTCGTCGACCTGATCTCCGCCATGGAAGAGAAGTTCGGTGTCAGCGCCGCTGCCGCCGTTGCCGTGGCCGCTCCGGCCGCCGGCGGCGCCGAGGCCGCTGCCGCCGAGGAGCAGACCGAGTTCGACGTGGTGATGACCAGCTTCGGTTCCAACAAGGTGGGCGTGATCAAGGTTGTCCGCGCCGTCACCGGCCTGGGCCTGAAGGAGGCCAAGGACGCCGTGGAGGGCGCTCCCTCCACCGTCAAGGAAGGCGTCAACAAGGAAGAAGCCGAGAGCATCAAGAAGCAGCTCGAGGAAGCCGGCGCAACTGTCGAGGTCAAGTAAGAGAAAAGACCTGCTTGTTTCCTTGCGCCTCAAGGAACAGGGAGGAAAACGGAAATTGGCTGGTGGCCTTGAGCCACCGGCCTTTTTCTGCTTGCAGCACGCGATGTCCCATGACGTTCCGGCGCCGGTGCCGAACCGGAGCCGGGGCGCTACAGCGCTGAAACCAGAGCCCGGATCCGCGACGGGCATGGACCGGATGACAACAGAGGGGCGGACTCCCGCCCGTTTCGTTGAACCGTCACCCGCTAGGCGGTGGTCAAGCTGAGGAAGTCTGATGGCCTATTCCTACACCGAAAAGAAGCGTATCCGCAAGGATTTCGCCAAGCGTCCCAAGATACTGGATGTGCCCTATCTCCTGGCCATCCAGCTGGATTCCTATCGTGATTTTCTCCAGCTCGACACCTCGCCCGCCGCGCGTGGCGAGAATGGGCTTCACGCCGCCTTCAAGTCGGTGTTTCCCATCGTTTCCTACTCCGGCAACGCCGCCCTGGAGTATGTGAGCTATCAGCTCGGCAACCCGGTCTTCGACGTCAAGGAGTGCCAGATGCGCGGCATCACCTTCGCCGCTCCGCTGCGGGTGAAGGTGCGCCTGGTGATCTACGACAAGGAGGCCACCACCACCCCGAAGCCGGTGAAGGACATCCGCGAGCAGGAGGTCTACATGGGGGAGATCCCCCTGATGACCGACAACGGGACCTTCGTCATCAACGGCACCGAGCGGGTCATCGTCTCCCAGATGCACCGCTCCCCGGGCGTGTTCTTCGACCACGACAAGGGCAAGACCCACTCCTCGGGCAAGCTGCTGTTCAACGCCCGGGTGATTCCCTATCGCGGCTCCTGGCTCGATTTCGAGTTCGACCCGAAGGACTGCCTGTACGTGCGTATCGACCGCCGGCGCAAGCTGCCGGCCTCGGTGCTGCTGCGCGCCCTGGGTTACACCAACCAGGAGATGCTCGCCATCTTCTTCGAGACCAACCGCTTCGAGTTCAAGGACGACGTCATCACCCTGGAGC
>JAQVKR010000254.1 GCA_028694565.1 Gammaproteobacteria bacterium
TTCGGCTTCCTCCAGATTCGCAGTTACCCACGACACCCTTGCCGTTCAGCTAACTCTTCCCCTTGCCGGGCGAGTAGAGGACTTGCACCTCCAAGTGGGTGCGCCCTGCCGGGCGCACCACAAAAAAGGGGGGCTTGCGCCCCCCTTCCGGGTCCGTTGCGGAACGGCGTTACTCGCCTTCGTTGACGGCCTTCATGCTGAGGCGGATGCGCCCCTGCTTGTCCACTTCAAGGACCTTCACCTTCACCACGTCGCCCTCGGAGAGCTTGTCGCTGACATTCTGCACCCGCTCCTCGGAAATCTGGGAGATGTGCACCAGGCCGTCCTTGCCGGGGAGAATGGTGACGAAGGCGCCGAAGTCCATGAGCCGGGCCACGCGCCCCTCGTAGATGGCGCCCACCTCCACGTCGGAGGTGATGAGCTCCACCCGCTTGCGGGCCTCCAGTCCGGCCGCGGCATCCACCGAGGCGATGCGCACGGTGCCATCGTCGGTGATGTCGATGGTGGCACCGGTCTCCTCGGTGATGGCGCGGATGGTGGCGCCGCCCTTGCCGATGACGTCGCGGATCTTCTCCGGATCGATGTGCACGGTGATGATGCGCGGAGCGTACTCGGACATCTCCGAGCGCGGCGCGCTGATCACCCTGTTCATCTCGCCGAGGATGTGCTGCCGGCCGGCGTGCGCCTGCTCCAGCGCCTGCAGCATGATCTCGCGGGTGATGCCGTCGATCTTGATGTCCATCTGCAGGGCGGTGACGCCCGCGGCGGTGCCGGCCACCTTGAAATCCATGTCGCCGAGATGATCCTCGTCGCCCATGATGTCGGTGAGCACGGCGAACTGATCGCTTTCCTTGATGAGGCCCATGGCCACACCGGCGACGGGGGCCTTGATCGGCACGCCGGCGTCCATCAGCGCCAGGCTGGTGCCGCACACGGAAGCCATGGAGCTGGAGCCGTTGGACTCGGTGATCTCGGAGACCACCCGCACCACGTACGGGAAGTCGTCCATGGTCGGCATCACCGCCTGGATGCCCCGCTTCGCCAGCCGGCCATGACCGATCTCGCGGCGCTTGGGCGAGCCGAGGAAGCCGGTTTCGCCGACGCAATAGGGCGGGAAGTTGTAGTGCAGCATGAAATTCTCACGCCGCTCGCCCTCGATGGCGTCGACGATCTGGGCGTCGCGGGCGGTGCCCAGGGTGGTGAACACCAGCGCCTGGGTCTCGCCGCGGGTGAACAGCGCCGAGCCGTGGGTCCGCGGCATGACGGTCGTCTCGACCGTGATGGGACGGACCTTGTCGTTGCTGCGGCCGTCGATGCGCGCCTCGCCGGCGAGGATGCGCCCGCGGACGATGCGCTTCTCCAGCGAACCGAACGCGCCGCGGACCTGCTCCTCGTTCCAGCGCGGCTCATCGCCGACCACCAGCTTCTCCACCAGGGCGTTGCGGATCTCGCCCACCCGGTCCTGGCGCGACAGCTTGTCCTGGATGCGATAGGCCTCGCCCAGCGCCTCGGCGACCTCCGCCTCCACCGCCGCCTTGAGCTCGTCGTCGGCGGCCGGCGCCTGCCAGTCCCAGGCCGGCTTCCCGACCTCGGCGGCCAGTTCGCGAATCGCGCCGATGACCGCCTGCATCTGCTCGTGGCCGAACATCACCGCGCCGAGCATGATCTCCTCGGACAGCTCCTTGGCCTCGGATTCCACCATCAGCACCGCGGTTTCGGTGCCTGCCACCACCAGGTCCAGCTTCGAGTCCGCAAGCTGGCCGAGATCGGGATTGAGCACGTAGCCGCCGTCGACGTAGCCCACCCGGGCCGCGCCGACCGGGCCATTGAACGGCAGCCCGGAGATGGCCAGCGCGGCGGAGGCGCCGATGAGGGAGGGAATGTCCGGATCCACCTGGGGATTGAGGGACATCACCGTGGCCACCACCTGCACCTCGTTGATGAACCCCTTGGGGAACAGCGGGCGCAGGGGGCGATCGATGAGGCGCGAGGTCAGCGTCTCCTTTTCCGTGGGCCGGCCTTCACGCCGGAAAAAGCCACCGGGAATCTTGCCCGCCGCGTAGGTCCGCTCCTGGTAGTTCACCGTGAGCGGGAAGAAGTCGCGGCCGGGAACGGGCGTCCTGTTCCCCACCACGGTGACGAGCACCACCGTGTCGGCCATGTTCACCATCACCGCACCGGTGGCCTGGCGTGCGATTGCACCCGTCTCTATGGTGACCTCATGGCCGCCGTACTGAAAGCGTTTGGTTGTTGGTGTCACAGGAAATTCCTTTAGGCTGCGTGAAGGCTGTGCTTCTTCTGACTCAGCGGCGCAGGCCGAGGCTGGAGATGAGCTCACGATAGCGTTCGACGTCCTTCCGCTTCAGATAGTCGAGAAGCTTGCGGCGGCGGCTGACCATGCGCAGCAGGCCCTGGCGGGAGTGGAAGTCGTGGATGTGGGTCTTGAAATGGTCGGTAAGGTGCTCGATCTGGGCCGACAGCAGAGCCACCTGGACCTCGGGGGAACCGGTATCACCAGGCGCGCGCTGGTACTTCTCGACAATCTGCGCCTTGTTCGGGCTGCTCAGAGACATGGGGTGTTCACTCCTAACATGCGATTCAGTAATGCAATCAGAGCCGGGTATTTTAACCGGCTCCCGTTGAACGTAACAAGATCAATACCATAATCCGGGCATGGCCACCGCCCGGCACCGGATCCTCAGCCCCGGCGCCGCCCGGCCGCTAGCCCTCCTGGATCAGGCGCCGCGGCGCCACCCGGCCATCGTCGAGAATCTCTCCGACGCCGAGAAAGCCGCTGTCCGCCCCGTAGAGCCTCACCCAGCCTTGGGTGGGCGCGCGGGGCACGATGACCGGCTGTCCCTGGCGCAGGTAGAAGGCCGCCGCCTCGGAAAGGCGCACCTCCGGCCAGTGGCTGGTGGAGCTCTCCAGGGGCAGCAGGAGCCCGTCGAGCGCCTCCGTCCCGCCATCGAGCGCCATCTCGCGCAGCTGGCCCAGGGTGTACATGGGCTGGCCCTCGTAGGGGCCGGCCCCGAGGCGGCGCAGGACGATGACGTGCGCCCCGCAACCGAGCGCCTCGCCGATGTCCTCCACCAGGGTGCGGACATAGGTGCCCTTGGTACAACGGATTTCGAGCTCCAGCTCGTCACCCTCGAAGCGCAGCAGCTCCAGTTCGTGAATGATCACGCTCCGTGGCTGGCGCTCCACTTCCAGACCCTTGTGGGCCAGCTTGTACAGCGGCTGGCCCTGGTGCTTGATGGCCGAGTACATGGACGGAACCTGCTCGATGGAACCGGTGAATCGCTCCAGAACCTCGCGCAGGCCCGCCTCGGTCAACTCCGGCACCGGTCGGGTCTCCACCACCTCGCCCTCGGCATCGCCGCTCGCGGTTCGCACCCCGAGCTTGCCGGTGACCCGGTAGTACTTGTCCGCCTCCAGCAGGAAGCGGGAAAACTTGGTCGCCTCGCCGAAGCACACGGGCAGCAGGCCCGAGGCCAGGGGATCGAGGCTGCCCGTGTGGCCCGCCTTGCGGGCTCCGTACAGTCGCTTGACCTCCTGCAGTGCGGCGTTGGAGGTCATGCCCGTGGACTTGTCCAGCAGCAGGATGCCGTTCACATCCCGCCCGCGCTTCTGACGTCGACTCACTCTTCCTCATCTCCGCTCGAGCGCCGGTCGGCCGCCACGGCGGCATCGATGAGCGCGCTCAGCCGCACGCCCCGCTCTACTGAAACATCGTGGACGAAATGCAGCTCCGGCGTGGTGCGGAATTTCACCTCGCGGGCCAGCAGGTGGCGCAGGTACCCGCCGGCGCGGTTGAGCGCGCGCAGGTGCTCCTGGACCTTCTCCTCCGCGTCCATGAAGGTGACGAAGACCTTGGCATGGGACAGATCACGGCTCACCTCGACGGCGGTGATGGTGACCATGCCCAGGTGGGGATCCTCCAGCTCGCGCGGAATGATCCGCGCAAGTTCCCGCTGGATCACATCCGCGACCCGGCGCGTGCGACTGAAATCTCTCGGCATGTCGATGCAGTATCCGCGCAGCGGCGTCAGAGCGTGCGCTCAACCTTGACGCGTTCGTAGACCTCGATGTGATCGCCCGCGCGTACATCGTTGTAGTTCTTCACGCCGATGCCGCACTCCATGCCGTTGCGCACCTCGCCGACGTCATCCTTGAAGCGGCGCAGCGATTCCAGCTCGCCCTCGTAGATCACCACGTTGTCGCGCAGCACGCGGATGGGGTTGTTGCGCTTCACCACGCCCTCCACCACCATGCAGCCGGCGATGGCGCCGAACTTCGGCGAACGGAAGACGTCGCGCACCTCGGCCAGGCCGATGATCTGCTCCTTGAACTCGGGCGCCAGCATGCCGGTCAGGGCCTTCTTGACCTCGTCCACCACGTCGTAGATGACGCTGTAGTAGTGGAGATCGACGCCCTGCTCTTCCACCAGGCGCTTGGCCTGGGCGTTGGCGCGGACGTTGAAGCCCACCAGGATGGCCTCGGAGGCCACCGCCAGGTTGACGTCGGACTCGGTGATGCCGCCCACGCCGCTGGCCACGATGGTGACCTTCACCTCGCTGGTGGAGAGCTTGGCGAGCGCGTCATTGAGCGCTTCCACCGAACCCTGCACGTCGGCCTTGAGCACGATGTTGAGGCTGGCGATCCGGCCCTCCTCCATCTGCTCGAAGACGTTCTCGAGCTTGGCCGCCTGCTGGCGGGCGAGCTTCACCTCGCGGAATT
>JAQVKR010000255.1 GCA_028694565.1 Gammaproteobacteria bacterium
GCGCAGCCTGGGCTCCGCCACGGTGCCGCTCACCCGCAGGGGAATCGAGGCCAGGGCCGTGGTCCGGCGCAGCCCCACCTCCACCTCGCCGCTGAGGTTGCGCGCCGGGTCCACGCGCACGTCGCCGCCGGCCTCCAGCGCGCTGGAGGCCACCTTCAGACCCGTCAGCCGCAGGTCCCGCCGCTCGAGCCGGAGATGGCCGCCGAGGGTGTCGAAGCGGGTCTGTCCGCCGGTGAGCCCCTCGCGGGTGAAGGTCTGGCTGGCCCGCTCCAGATCCGCCTCGTGGAGGATGCCGTCGGTGATGAGGAAATCGCCCGCCACGGCGAGCGCCGCGGGCAGCTCCGCCGGCCGCGCGGCCGTGCCGCTGAAGGTGAAATCCCCCCGCAGCCGGCCCTCCAGGGCGTGCTGGCCGAACTCCGCCAGCAGCGGCCCGAGCCGCAGGTCCGCCGGCTGGGCGCGGCCCTCCAGGCTCCAGCCCCGGCTCCAGTCCAGCCGGGCCGTGCCCGTCACCCGCCCGTCGTAGGCCTCGCCCCCCAGGCGGGTGACCTCCAGGGCCGCCCCCGCGAGGACCGCCTCCGCCTCCAGGCGGGCGAAGCGCAGCGGCGCCCGGGCGAACGGCAGGCGCCAGTCGTCCGCCCGCAGCCGCAGGGTGTAGGCGCCGGCGGCATCCGCCGGCTCGGCCGTGAGCCGCGCCAGCCCGCCGTCCGTGAGGGTCGCCTGCCGCGGCTTGCCGTCGGCGCCGAAGCGGGCTTCCAGCCGCCAGGGACCGAGCGCCTCGCCGTCGGGCAGCACCAGGGTCACGTCGCTGGCCTCGAGCCGGGCCAGGCGCACCCGGGGGCCGCCGCCGGAACCGCTCCCGGCCAGCGCCCGCAACTGCTCCAGCGGCAGGGTCGCCCCGCGCACCACCAGGCTCGAAACCTCCACCGCGCCCCCGAGCAGCGGCGCCAGGGCCAGCCGCAGATCGGCCGCGCCCAGCTCCAGTCCCGGCGCCGGGCCGATGCCGAGCCCCGTCACCGCGAGGCGGGGGGCGGGCAGCAGCGACCAGCTGATGCTCCCGAGCCGCACCGGCTGCCCCAGCGCCGCCGCCAGCTCCGCCTCCGCCGTCCCCCGCAGCCGCTCGGCGGGGATCAGGAAGGGCAGGGCCAGCATCCCGGCCACGACGACCGCCAGTCCGACCCCGATCCAGCGCCAGCGCTTCATTCCGGTCTCCTCCCTCCGTCCCCGTCCCGGCTCAGGCGGCCAGCGCCCCGGGCAGCTCCGCCAGGCTCTCCAGCCGCGCGGTGGGCTCCAGCCCCCAGGGATCGTAGATCGCCTCCGGGGTGCGCCGCACCCAGGCCGCGGGCCAGCCCGCGGAGCGCGCGCCGATGACGTCGAAGGGATTGCCGGAGACCA
Organism: Gammaproteobacteria bacterium; assembly: GCA_028694565.1. GTDB lineage: Bacteria > Pseudomonadota > Gammaproteobacteria > DSM-26407 > DSM-26407 > Thioalbus. The sequence goes on from JAQVKR010000255.1 coordinate 1,393, forward strand.
GCCAGGCGCCGCCCGTGGCGGCCCGGGTGGCGCGCAGGAAGTGGGCGTAGACCGCCGGGTCGGGCTTGAAGCTCCGCACCGCCTCCACGCTCACCACCCCCCCGATATGCGGGGCGAGCCCGGCATTGGCCAACACCCGCTCCACCTCCGCGGCGGGGCCGTTGGAGAAGGCGAACAGGCGATGGTCCGCCGCCGCCAGCGCCTCCAGGCAGGGAAGCGCGTCGGGGAACGCCGGCAGGTGGCCGTAGGCGGCCATGAGCTCGTCCCGCTCCGCCCCCGGGAGCGCCGCGCCGAAGGCCGCGCAGGCGTAGTCGAGGGCCTGGCGGGTGCAGGTGGTGAAGGGTTCGTAGTTGCGCATCAGCCCGCGGCGGAAGCTGTACTCCAGCTGCTTGTCCCGCCACAGGCGGGCGAAGGCGGGGGCGCGCCCGCCCAGGTGGCGGGCGAGCCGCTCGGTGACCCCGGCGGTATCCACCAGGGTGCCGTAGACGTCGAAGGCGAGGGTCAGGGTCATCCGGCGTTCTCCTCCGGGTAGTCGAACAGTGCGGGCGGCGCGCCCGCGGGCAGCGGCCCGGGCAGCACGATGACGCCCAGCCCGTCGCCCCCGCCCACCGCGCAGCCCCGCCCGGCGGCGTACTCGCGCACGGTGGCGGCGGCCACGCAGGCGTCCAGCAGGTCCTTCGGGCCGGCGGCGAAGGCGGAGAAATCGAGCGTCACGGCCACGTCCCGCCGCCCCCGCAGCATCCGGTAGGCGGCCGAGGGAAAGACCTCGTGCACCTCCGCCCGGGCGGCCAGGGCCGCGAACAGGCGGAAACCGAGCGCCATCCACGCCGGCGCCTCCGCGGCCACGGGGGTCCACTGGGGGTTGCCCAGCCCCAGCGCCTTCACCGCCACCTCGCAGTGACGGCCCCGGCCCGACTGTCCCGCCGCCCGCGGGCGCCAGGCGCGGGACGCCCCGTGCCAGTGCCAGGCCCGGGGCGCGGGCAGGGGCCGGCGCGGGGCGTCGATGCCCACGTGGCAGCGCCCGCGACCGCGGCCCAGCCGCTCCAGCACCGCCCGGGCCTCCTCCGGGGTCCGCAGCCAGCCCGAGTCCAGCAGCCGCCCCGCCCCGTCCAGCGCGGCCCAGGCGCAGGGCCGGCGCACCTGCACGTCGATGCCGAGATAGACGGTTGGCGCCCTCATCGGTCCACCATTATCCGTGTTCCGTATTCCGTGTTCCGTGTTCCGTGTTCCGTGTTCCGTGTTCCGCCACAGTGTAGCGCCTGGCGCGCGCCTCACGGCCAGCCCAGCAGCGCCAGGCCGTCGCGCACCAGCAGCGCGGCGAACAGCCACAGCAGCAGCCCCAGCCCCGCCATCACGCCCCGGTAGAGGCCGCCGCGCAGCAGCGCCCGGGCGTGGCCGGCGAGCCACGCCAGCAGCAGCTTCGCGCCCACCAGCAGCGCGTAGAAGGCGGCCAGGAAAGCCGCCGCGGCCGGCCAGCCCGGCCCCTCCCAGGCCCGCACCACCAGCGGCCCGCCCACGCCGATCCAGAACAGCCAGGGATGGGGGCTGAGGGCATTCACCAGCACGCCCCGGCGCAATGAGCGCGGGGCGTCCGCCGGGGCCGCCGCCGTCGGCGGCCGGGCGCGCAGGCTCTCCCAGCCGAGCCGCAGCACCAGCGCCGCGCCGGCCAGGGACAGCAGGCCGAGGGCCGCGTCATGGCGCGCCAGGCCGGCCAGCAGCCCCAGGGTCAGGGCGATGATGGGCAGGTCGGTCAGCAGCGGCGCGACGGCCACCCGCGCGCCGGCCCGGGCGCCGTGGGCCAGCGTCTCGCTGATGACCAGCGCCAGCAGCGGGCCGGGCGCGAATCCGGCCGCGGCGCCCAGCAGCAGCCCGGCGGCGAGATATTCCTGCATCGGCTCTCCGGTTCGGGAAACGGGTGGTCAGCTTACCTCAGGCGCGGGAGCGCGGAGGCAGCGGCGCCAGGGCGGGGCGGCGGCGGACGGCCGCCACGCCCGACGGCTCAGCCCGCGCCTGGATCCAGCGCCGCGCGGCCCGCGGCCAGGGCGGCGTCGAAGCGCGCCTCGAGGGCGGGGTTGAGGCCGCGGCAGCCGGCCACCACCGCCTCGGCCCAGTCCAGGTACTCCAGGCAGCGGCGGCGCGACCAGCCCGCCGGCGGCCGCCCGGTGATGTCGTGCACGTTGCAGTACTTGTCCGCCAGCTTGATGAGCCGCGCATCAGGGCTGGCGTGGGGGGCGTTCTCCACCTGCAGCCGCTTGCGCATGCCGCCGGGCAGCGACTTGTCGTCGCTGAGCTCTTCCACCAGGCCCCGCACCCGCGCGCCGAAGCGCGCCTCGATCTCGGCGGGCGTGGTCAGGGTATCCTCCACGGTGTCGTGCAGCACTCCGGCCATCAGCACCTCGGTGTCGGTGACCCCCTCCCCGGCCAGCACCTGCGCCACCTCGATGCAGTGGTTGATGTAGGGCGAGGCCGCGCTGTCCTTGCGGCGCTGGTCGCGGTGCCGATCGGCGGCGAAGTGCAGCGCGTCGAGCAGGCGCACGGTGGGATTGACGTCGGACATGGGTCCTCCCCGAATGTCTCTTGAAAGATTAGCCCGCCTCGGCCCGCGGGGCGACCGGCCGCGCGGCGTCAGACCCGGTTGCGGGCCGTGGAGAGCAGCAGCCCGGCGCCGATGAGCACCGTGCCGGTGATGCGGTTCTGCCACATGACCGCGCGGGCGTTGCGCAGCCAGCGGCGCATGCGCGAGGCCATCACGCTGTAGCCGGTCATCACCGCCAGGTCCACCATCAGCAGGGTGAGGCCGATGAGGGTCAGCTGCAGCGGCTGGGGCCGGTGCGGATCCAGCACCTGGGGCAGCAGGGCCACCAGGAACACCAGCGCCTTGGGGTTGGTGAGGTTCACCAGCGCCGACTGCCAGAAGGCGCGCCAGGGGGAGAAGGCCACCCCCACGCCCTTGAGCTTCAGCTCCCCCGACTCGCGCCACTTCTGCACCCCGAGCCAGACCAGGTAGATGACGCCGATCCACTTGATGAGGGCGAACAGGGTCACCGAGGCGGAGATGATGCCGCCCAGGCCGATGCCCACCACCAGGAACTGGGTCATCCAGCCCAGCTGCAGGCCGAGCACGCCGAAGAAGGCGTTGCGCACGCCGTGGGTCAGTCCGTAGCTCATGGAGGTGACCGCCCCCGCCCCGGGCGAGAGGCTGATGAGGATGGCGGCGATGAGCAGGGTGATCCAGACTTGCAGGTCCATGGGCGCTCCCGACCCGGCGCAGGAGAGAAAAAGGGTTGCCGGTGAGGAATGGAATTATACGCCCCCGGCGCGGCCTCACACCCAGCCGCGCAGG
>JAQVKR010000256.1 GCA_028694565.1 Gammaproteobacteria bacterium
CCCGGCGATGAAGCGCCCGGCCGCGGCCAGCCGCTCCCGCTCCGCTTCATCCGCCGGCTCGACGCCGGCCTCCCGCCGCGCCAGCACCTTGCCGGTGCCGGAGTCGATGGCGAACACCGCCACCGGGAGGGTGAGAAAGAGGTACCAGCGGCCCTCGTGTTCGAAGGCGTGGAAGTCCCCGGGACGGGGCAGTGTCTCTTGCATGGTCGATTCCCTTCGTTGCAGTCGGCTCGCCCGGCCACGGGGCGCTGACTCTAGTGGGTTGTCAGTTCAGAAACGGTGGATCAGAAGCGGGGGCCGCAGCCGCACTTCATGCCGCCCTGGGTGCCGCAGCAGGCACAGGCGGTCATTTCGTGGAACTCATCCTCGAATCCTTCCAGGGGCTCGAACTCGATCTCGACGATCTTCATTTCGCTCAGTTCCATAGTGTTCTCCTTAACGGTTGGGTGCCCTGTGGCCGGGCGAAAGCGGTCGGCGCCGCCGCCGGGGCGGCGCCTCGAATCGGTCAATCACGGATGCTCAGAACCGGGCCGCCAGCTCCAGCCACCAGCTGCGGCCATCCAGGCGTTCGTACCAGAAGCCGTAGCCGGTCCCGTCGAAGACGTTGTCGACGGCGAGCGAGGCGCTCCACTCCGGCCCGGCGCCAAGACGGAAGCTCCGGGAGACCTTCAGGTCGGTGAGGAAGTGGCTGTCGGCCTTGGAGTACCCGGCGTTGCTGTCCTCGAAATAGCGCTCGCCCACGTAGCGGCCGATGACCTGGGCGGTGAGCAGTTCCGGGTTGTCGTAGGCGAGCCCGATGTTGAACTTGTGCCGCGGCGTGTTCGCGGTCCGGTTGCCCTCCAGGGCGGGATCGGAGGGGTTTTCGGTGATCTCCGAGTCGGTGTAGGTGTAGTTGAAGAAGGGCTGCCAGAACCGGCCGAGGCGGGTGTTCAGCTCCAGCTCGAAGCCGAGCACCCGCGTCTCCCCGAGGTTCTGGAACTGGGACTTGGTCCCCGTGCCGGTCTCCACCTCGCCCCGGGCGATCTTGTCCTTGAAGGTGGTGTGGTAGAGCGCGGCGCTGCCGTCGAGGAAGCCGGCCAGCGACTCGAACTTGAGCCCCGCTTCATAGGAAACGGCGGTCTCGGGCTCGAGATCCGGGTTGTCGGCCCAGGTGCTGCCGCTGCGGTACTTGAGGCTGTTGGGCGCGGGGATGTAGGCGGTGCCCGCGGAGGCATACAGGGCGAGCCCGTCGCGGAGCCGGTAGCTCAGCCCCGCCCGGGGGGTGAGCACGCTGTCGTCCGCGTCCGGCTGGGAGGTGCCGTAGGCCTCGTAGTCGTAATGCTCGTAGATGTCGTAGCGGCCGCCCAGGGTGAGGGTGAGCCGGTCGAAGCGGTGCTCGTCCTGGACGAAGAGGCCGTAGGTCCTGCTCTTGTGGCTCATCTCGCCCCACAGCTCGCCATCGGGCCCGTACTCGCTGCTCGACCAGCTGCCGTCCCACCAGACGCCGCCCAGGGTCAGGGTGTTGCCCTCGACGGGGTGGAAATCGAGCTGCAGCTCGGCGCTGAGGGATTCCTCGTCCTCCCGATCGTGGTAGAACTCCTCCAGCGTGCCCAGGTACTCGTAGTAGTCATAGGTTCGCTTGGGCGCGGAGACATCGGCATAGGCCAGCTTCGCCTTGAGCAGCTGCCCGCCGGCGAAGTGGTGGTTCAGCGCGGCGTCGAGAAGGGTGCCCTCCTGCTCGATCCGGTAGTTGGGATGGCCTCCCAGCACCGCGCCCTCGTTCTCGAAATGGTGCACCCCCAGGGTGAGGTCGGTGGCCTCGCCGGGCCACCAGGTCAGCCGCGCGCCGACCTTCCGCTCGCGGGAGTCCCGGCCGTCCAGGTCCCGGTAGTCGTAGTCGAACCAGTCCCGCCAGGGAGGAGGCGTCTCGGTGAGCTGCACGAAGCCGTCCGTCTCGTGCGCGCTGGCGGCCAGGAACAGATCGAAATCCCCGGCCGAACCGCCGGCGGACAGGGACAGCCCCCGGGCGTCGTGGGAGCCCGCTCCCGCGCTGATGCGGGCGAAGGGCTCCCCGGCGCCCCGCTTGGTGATCACGTTGATCACCCCGCCCATGGCGCTCGGGCCGTAGAGCACCGAGCCGGGGCCGCGAACCACCTCGATGCGATCGATGCTCTCCGGGCTCACCGCGTACCACAGGTAGCGGCGGGTGATGGCCAGCGGCTCCACGGGCATGCCGTTGAGCAGCGACTGGGTGGTCGTACCCGCGAAGCTCTGCCCCAGGCCGCGCAGGACGGGAATGCCGGCCGCCGCCGAACCGGGCATGTAGGTGAGATCCACCCCCGGCAGGCTGCGCAGCAGATCCTCGGGCTTGCGCGTGTTCTGCCGCGCGATCTCATCGGCGGTGACCACCGACACGCTGGCGGGCACATCGATGACCTCGCGCTCCGTGCGGGTGGCCGTCACGGTGATCAGCCGTTGCGGCCCGGGAGCCCCGGCGGGGCTCTCCAGCCCCGGCCCCACCGCATAGCTCCCGGCGGCGGTGGCGCGGAATCCCAGCCCCGTTCCCGTCAACAGGCGCCGCAGGGCCTGCTCGGGCGTGTAGCGCCCCTCCAGCCCCGGCGAGTCCAGCCCCGCCACCGCCTCGGCCGCGAACAGGATCTGGATCCGCGCCTGGGCGGCCAGCGACTGCAGGGCGCTGCCGAGCGGCTGCGGACCGATCCGCAAGGCCTCGCCATCGGCGGCCAGCGCCGCGATCGGCTGCAGCATCCACAGGCAGATCGCCAACAACACGCCCGGCGCCGTTCTCGTTCTTGTTCTCATGGTTTCCCTCGCGTCAGTCACAGGCCGAACTGTCCGACCTCAAACACGTACAACGAACAGGGCCATCAACCCCTGACCTGATCGCGGAAAATTTTTCCGGGCTCGGGGTTATGCCCCGCCGATTGCGTGATTTGGCGCATCGGCGCGGCTCCGGGGCTGGCCAGCGGCGGTTTCGGCACGCATTTTTTCTGGCACCGCCCTTGCATCAGTCCTGGGCCGGTGCGGACACCGCGACGACGGGAAGCGCAGGGTGTCCGTGGCAAGGGAGCTGACCAGGCGCCGCCGTGAACCAGGACCGCAATCACACCCAGCGACTGCTGGATCTCTATCGCGAGGCACAGCGGGAGCTGCACGCCTTCCTCGCCTCCCGGCTGCACAACCGGGAACAGGCCGCGGACATGGCCCAGGAGGCCTTCACCCAGGTGCTGGCGGCGGGGGCGGAGGGAAACGTGACCGACCTGCGCGGCTACCTGTTCCGCACTGCCGCCAACCTCAGCGTGGACGAGCTGCGCCGCCGCGAGGTGCGCAACCGCCACGCCGACGCCACCGCGGCGCTGGAGGGCGCGGGCGGCCCGGACCCGGCCCGCACCCTCGCCGGACGGGAACAGCTGGCGCTGCTCCGCCAGGCCATCGACGAACTGCCCCCGCGCTGCCGCGAGGTGTTCCTGCTGCACCGCTTCCGGGAGCTCAGCTACCCCGAAATCGCCGCCCAGCTGGGAATCTCCCGCAACATGGTCGAGAAGCACATCGTGCGGGCGCTGGCCCACTGCCGGGCCCGGGTGGAGGGCGGTGAAAGAGGGTGAGTCCCGGTGTCCCTGCGGCTGGCGGCCGGCCGGACATGGGCGGGCCGAGCGGGAGAGCGGGGACAGGCGGGGGCGACTTGAGACGCATGGTGGCTCCAGGCAACGGAAGGCCGCCCCCCTCTGGACCGCGGTCCCGCCGGCGCAGTAGATCTGCCTCAAGCCCGACAGGCTGCTAGACTCCCCCCCATGCCCGAAACCCCCACCACCGGCAACACGGCAAGCGACGCGGCAATCCGCTGGTTCGCCCGCCTGCGCGCCCCGGATCTGCGCCCGGCGGAGCGGGAGGCGTTCAGAAGCTGGCTCGAGGCGGCGCCCGAGCACGGGGAGGCGTACCGGTCCGTGGAGGCGATGTGGCGGGATCTGGGCGCGCTGGAAGCACCGGGCGCGGCTCCCGCGGCCCGTTCCGGCGCGGCCACCGGGGCGCGGCGCGACCGGCGCGGCCGCCGGAGCGCCGCCCTGGCGGCGGGGCTCGCCGTGGCGGTGCTCGCCGGCGGCTGGCTGCTGCCCGGCCTGATGGACGATCCCACCCGGCTGCACACCGACCGGGGGGCGCAGGAGGTGGTGCGGCTGGCCGACGCCACGGTGGTCCACCTCAACACGGCGACCGACCTGCGCCTCGACTATACCCCGGCCCGGCGGCGCCTGATCCTGGAACGGGGCGAGATCTTTCTCGAGGTGGGACGGGATCCGCGCCCCCTGGTGGTGGAGGCCGCCGGCGGCCGGATCCGGGACATCGGCACCCGCTTCGGCGTGCGCATCGGCGCCGGCGGCACTACGGTCACCGTCACCGAGGGCGCCGTCGCGGTCCGCCTGGCCGGCGCGGAGGCGAGCGCCGGCGCCGGGGAACGGCTCGACTACTCCGCCGACGGGGGGCTGGGAACGCCCCGCCCGGCCGCCCTGGAGCGGGCCACGGCCTGGCTGCGGGGGCTGCTCCTGTTCGAGGCCACCCCCCTGGCGGAGGTGGTGGAGGAGCTGAACCGCTATCGCGCCGCCCCGGTGCGGCTGGGGGATCCCGCCCTCGCCGGGCTGCGGGTCAGCGGAAGATTCTCCATCGGGGATTCGGACGGGCTGCTGCGGACCCTGGAGGCAGTCCAGCCGCTGACGGTCGTCCAGCGTGCCGACGGCTCCG
>JAQVKR010000257.1 GCA_028694565.1 Gammaproteobacteria bacterium
ACCAGGACCGACCGCCTCGGCCACGCCTGGCGCTACCACTACAACGAAGCCGGCCAGCGCATCGAGGACACCGACCCCCTGGGCAACCGGGTGGCCACCGTCCGGGACGACAACGGCCTCGCCACCCCGGCCCTCTGCAGGTACACCAACCGCTTCAGGTTGTAGTAAGCGGCCATCAGCGTCATGGCGAAGCTCGCCCGCGCCCGGCCGATGGTGCGGATGAGCTTGCCGCCCATCTGCTCCATGGCGCCGAACACGTGCTCCACCCGGGCGCGGGTCTTGGCGATGCGCCGGTTGCGCCGCTGCTGGCACTCGCTCAGGGGGTGGTTGCGCGCCCCTTTGCGCTGGATGTGGTTGCGATAGCCGCCGGCCTTGAGCGTCGCTTCCCGCTCGGCGCTCGGGTAGCCCTTGTCGGCGCAGACCTCCCAGCCCGTGTTGCCCGGGTCCAGCACGGCGTCGAAGTGCCGGCTGTCGTGGGTCGAGGCGGTGTCGGTGACCAACTTGCGGATGACCTTGTAACGACCATTGGAGTTGACCGAGAGCTTGTAGCCGTGGTGGCTCTTGCCGTGTTTCTTGGTCCAGGTGGCGTCCAGGTCCTTCTGCCGGCGCTTGGCGGGCTTCCAGTCCGCCGGCATCGCCGCCTGCTCGAGTTGCGCCTTGTCGTCCTTGTTGAAGTGCTGCTTCGGTGCCGGCACCAAGGTGGCGTCAATGATCTGCCCGCCGCGGGCGATGTAGCCCCGCGCCAGCAGTTGGGCACTGACTCCATCGAACAGCGCCTGTGCCCCCGCCTCGCCAATGCGGTTCTCGAAGGTCCAAATCGTGGTGCGGTCCGGGATGCTGGCGGAGTTCACCAAGCCGCAGAAGCGCTGGTAGCTCATGCGGTCCAGCAACTGGTACTCCATCGCCTCGTCCGAGAGGTTGTACAGGCGCTTGAGCACCAGAATCCGCACCATCGTCTCGGTCGGGAACGGCGGTCGCCCGCCCTGCGGGCTTACCGGCCGTGGCGCCACCGCATCCACCGCGGCGGCCAGCGCGCCAAAGTCGATGTGCGTACCGATCTCTGCCAGCGGGTCGCCCAGCCGGTCGAGCTTCTCGCGCCGCGTCTCGGCGGCAAACAGATCGGTCTTGATCGCACTGCGTCGCTTCATCGGGGTCCCTCGGCTCGGTTTCACGGCAACGTCATCTTACCAATGGCGGGCGGGCTCGGACGGGGTTTTTCGAGGTGCCCGGAGGTACTACACAGACGCCTGATGGAGATGGGCGGTGGTTGGGTCCTGGAATTGGACATCCGCGCGTACTTCGACACCATCGACCACGGCCAGCTGCGGGCGATGGTCCAGCAACGAGTAAAAGATGGTGTCATCAACCGGCTCATCGGCAAATGGCTGAAGGCCGGCATCATGGAAAAGGGCGCGTGGTTTCGTCCCGAAAGCGGCTCACCGCAGGGGGGAGTGATTTCATCCCTGCTTTCCAATATCTACCTACATCACGTTCTGGACGAGTGGTTCACGCGCGACGTGCAGCCGAGGCTTATCGGGCGCAGCTTTATGCTGCGTTACGCCGATGATGCGACGCTGGTCTTTACCAACGAGCACGACGCTCGCCGGGTGCAGGCGGTATTGGGGAAGCGGTTTGCCCGTTTCGGTCTGTCGCTCCACCCGACCAAGACGCGGCTGGTGCCTTTCTAACCGCCGGGTCGCGGACAGGACAGCGGCAGCTTTGACCTGCTGGGCTTTACCCACTATTGGGCCAAGTCCCGCCAAGGTCGATGGACGGTCAAGTGCAAGACGGCGAAGGACCGCTTTCGCCGAGCGGTGAAGTCGATCGCGCAGTGGTGTCGGTCAAACCGTCACCGGCCGAGCGTCGAGCAACGTGCGACGCTCGCGCGCAAACTCAAGGGGCTCTACAACTTAGACTCAAACTCCAAGTGCAACACCTTAACTGATCTGAGGTGTTGCGCTTGGAGTTTGAGTCTAAGAAGTTATCTGGAGATTGCCGAGCACCTTGGCGTCCTCTATTCGACAGTGAACCAGGCGGTGAAGGCGCTCGAGTCGTTCAGGAGGAAGGTGTGTTCATATCGAGGCGAGGTTCGATGCTCGCAACCGGCAACCGGCAACCGGCAACCGTCCCCCCGCAATCATCACCCGCCATTGCACCCAACTGTCTGATCCATTAAGATTCCGCGTTTCCACCTCCGGGACTCAGGTCGCCGGGGGGTTCTCCTTGCTCCCGGAATGGTCCGGGGGCTGTTCAGACCGAAAGGAGCGAACAGTAGATGCGTCATTACGAAGTGGTATTCATGGTCCATCCGGACCAGAGTGAGCAGGTCCCCGCCATGATCGAGCGTTATCGCGCGCTCATCGAGGGCAACGGCGGTGCCATCCACCGCCTCGAGGACTGGGGTCGGCGCCAGCTCGCCTACCCGATCAACAAGGTGCACAAGGCCCACTACGTGCTCATGAATGTCGAGTGCGACCCGGCGACCATGGCCGAGATCGAGAGCCTGTTCCGGTTCAATGATGCCGTGCTGCGCAACCTGGTGGTTACCCGCAAGACCGCCGTGACCGAGCCCTCTCCGATGCTGAAGGAACGGGAGGGCCGCGAGGACCGCGGCCGTGGCGATCGCGAGGATCGCGACCGTGGATCCAACAGGCAGGAATCCGACGACAGCGGCGACGAAGAAGAGGAAGAGGAGGAGTAAGGCGCCACGGCGGTGGCGAACCGGCTGGAACTGGACGGCAGGGTGGTCAGGGCGCCTGACACACGCTACTCGCCGGCCGGCATCCCCATTACCCGGTTCGTGCTCGAACACCGTTCCCGACAGGTCGAAGCCGGTCTCAGCCGCGAGGTGTACTGCCGCATAGGGGTGGTCGTCTGTGGCGAGGGCCTGGCGCCGAAGGCGAAGGCCTTCGGCACCGATGACCGGGTACGGGTGAGCGGTTTCATCGAGCGCAATACCAACCGCCAGGGTGAGCCCCGTCTCGTTCTTCACGCTGTCGAGATTGAACCGATTGATTGAGCAGGAGATTTAAGACATGTCACGCTTTTTCCGCCGTCGCAAGTATTGCCGTTTCACCGCCCAGGGCGTCGAGGAGATCGATTACAAGGATCTGGCCACCCTCAAGGAGTACGTCACCGAGAGCGGCAAGATCGTGCCGAGCCGCATCACCGGGACCAAGGCCCGCTACCAGCGCCAGCTGGCCACGGCCATCAAGCGCGCCCGTTTCCTGGCGCTGCTGCCCTACACGGATCAGCACTGAGTCCGTGGACGGTGGGCGCGGCCCGGAGGCCGCGCCCGTCCGCCGCTAATCGGTGAACCGTCCGCCCAGCCATGCGCGCGCTTGCTGCCTACATCATGCGGGGCCGGTTGCAGGCCGCCCTCGTGGCCGTGGCCTGCGCCTGCCTGTCGGTCTTCCTGCCGCCGCTGAGCTATGTGGCGGGAGCCGTGATGGCCCTGGTGGCCTTGCGCCACGGCGGGCGGGAAGTCCTGCAGGTGATGGGACTGGCGCTGCTGGGCGCCGCCGCGCTCGGCTACGGCCTGCTGGGGGATCCCAGTCGGCTGCTGCTGTTGCAGGGCGGATTCTGGCTGGCGGTGACGGGCCTGGCGCTCCTGCTCCGGCTCACCGTTTCCCTGCAGCTGACGCTGCAGGGCGGTGCGTTGCTGGGGGCGGTCGCCGTGGCGGCCACCTATCTGGCCGTCGGCGATGTGGCGAGCTTCTGGCAAGCGGCCCTGGAAGCCGGCTTCGGGCCCCTGCTGGAGTCCGCCGCGGCGGGCCCGGAGGTGCAGGCGCTGCGGGATTTGCTGCTGGCGTGGGCGCCGCGGTTTACCGGGTTGCTGGCCTCCGCCGCCCTGTTCAGCGTCGTGGTGAGCCTGCTGCTGGCGCGCTGGTGGCAGTCGCTCCTGTATAATCCCGGAGGATTCCGGGTCGAATTTCACGGGCTGCGGCTGGATCGGCGCCTGGGGCTGGCCCTGGTGCTGTTGCTGGCGGCCGGCGGGTTCGGCGGCGGGCCGCTGTCCGGCTTCGCCGCCGATCTCGCCATGCCGCTGCTGATGGCGTTCGCGCTGGCCGGGATCGGGCTGGTGCACGCGCTGGCCGCGCGGGCGCCGAACAGCGGTTTCTGGCTGGTTGGATTTTACGTTCTGCTGGTGGTGCTGCAGCCCCTGGCGCTTCTCGTGGCGCTGGCGGCGGTGGCCGACAGTTGGTTGGATATTCGACGCCGCACCGGCCGTCAGGCCTGACCCGGATGCGGTCTGTCACAGACCGAGGTGTGCAAGATGGAAGTCATTCTGCTGGAAAAGATTCGTAACCTGGGTAACCTGGGCGACAAGGTGAGCGTGAAGCCCGGCTACGGCCGCAACTTCCTCATCCCCCAGGGCAAGGCGGTGGTTGCCACCGACGTCAACCTGGCCGCCTTCGAGGAGCGCCGCGCCGAGCTCGAGCGTCAGCAGACCGAAGCCCTCGAGGCCGCCCAGGCGCGCGCCGGGCAGCTCGAAGGCCTCGAGGTGACCATGGCCGCCCGCGCCGGTGACCAGGGCAAGCTGTTCGGCTCCATCGGCACCCGGGACCTGGCCGACGCCATCACCGCCGCCGGCGTCGAGGTGAGCAAGCACGAAGTGCTGCTGCCCGAGGGCGCCCTGCGCCAGACCGGCGAGTTCGAGATCGCGCTGGCCCTGCACAGCGACGTGGAAGCCAGCGTGAAGGTGACCGTGGTCGCCGACT
>JAQVKR010000258.1 GCA_028694565.1 Gammaproteobacteria bacterium
AGCACCACCACCCCCCGCGGGGTGTCGATGACCAGGGCCTGATCGTCGGGCAGGGTGTCGGAGCGGGTTCGCAGCCCGTCGCGGAAGAAGGGGCCGCCGGTGTCCTCGATGGCATGGCGGCGGGGAATCTCCCCGGTGACGCGGATTCCGGGCCGGATCTCGGTGGGCGCGCGGGTCTCGACGACGCGCCGCGTCGCTGCGCGCAGCGCCGCCCCGTCGCCGAAGGGCGCGCCGATGGAGCGTCCCTCCCGGTTGTACTTGGGCGCCAGCGCCTCGGGATGCAGGTAGAGGTCCACCGGCCCGGTCATGGAGAGCGCCTCCGCCAGGCCGCCGGCGTGGTCGTAGTGGCCGTGGCTGAGGACGATGGCCTCCACCCGGTCCATGGGCAGCCCCAGCCGCGCGGCATTGTGGCGCAGCGCGCAGCCCTGCCCGGTGTCGAACAGCAGGCAGCGGCCGTCGGCCTCGATGAAGAAGGAGACGCCGTGCTCCGCGAGCAGCCCCGGCGCGCCCGCGGTGTTCTCCACGAGCTGGGTGATGGTCAGGTCTTCTATCACTGTGAAGCTCCGGAGACGGCGGCCGGTCATCCGCCCGCCGGGTGGAGGTGGAGGTCCACCGCACCCAGGACGCCGTCGACGCCCATCTGGACCCCGATGACGGCGAGTATCAGCCCCATGAGCTGGGTGGTGACCCGCAGGCCGCTCGCGCCGATGCGGTTCTCCACCCGCTCGCCCAGGCGGAAGCAGAGGTAGGTCACCGCGCACAGGGCGAGGAACACCAGGGCGTTGACCCCGATCTGCAGCAGGTCGCTGGTGGCGGAGTAGCTCATGGACACGGCGATGGTGCCCGGGCCGGCCAGGATGGGGATTCCCAGCGGGCTGACTGCGATGGAGTCCGCCCCGTCGTCCACCCCGCCGGAAGCCGCGTGGAAGGCGGAGGGGCGGCCGTGCAGCATGTGATAGCCGATGAGGAAGACCATGATGCCGCCGGCGATCCGCAACGCCGGCAGGGTGATGCCGAAGAACTCGAACACCAGCTTGCCGAGCAGGATGAACGCCAGCACCACGGCGAACGCCGTGACCACCGAGCGCAGGGCGATCCGGCGCACCACGCGCTCGTCCATGCCGGCCGTCAGGCTGGTGAAGATGGCGGCGTTGGCGATGGGGTTCATGATGGCGAAGTAGCCGCCCGCCACTACCAGCACATGGCTCGCCAGGTTGCTCATGCCCGTGACTCCCTGCCGCTCTCCGGTGACCGCACCCGCCTATCCTGCCCGCCCGGCCGGCGCAGTGGAAGGCGAATCGTCAATTCAGCGCTTCAGCTTCGCGCGGGAAGGCAGCCGGCGCATCATCTCCCGCGCCGGGTGGCGCCTCCACTCGGGATGCTCGCGGCGCAGCGCCCGCACCGCCCGCAGGGAGCGGAGGATGTCCCGGGGCCCCGGGATGCGCGGGGTGAAGGCCAGCTCCCAGCGGATGCCGGCGGCATCGAGAAAGAAGACCGCGTAGTAGCCCGGCGCGTAGACGGGGTAGTCCGCGGGCGGATCGGTGACCGTGACGCCCTCGGGACAAAGGAAGTCCCGGTGGAAGCGGTCCACCTCCCGGCGGCCGCGCGCCCACAGCGCCACGTGGTGGATGCCGGTGGCCCGCGCCTCGGGGTCGAGCCGCCCGCCGCTTCGCGCCGGCTGGATGCCGATGTAGCTGTGAGGCAGCGGGAAGCGCGCCATGTAGTAGGTGGAGCGGTAGCCGACGTCCAGCGTCCAGAAGCTGCGGTAGCCGAGCCAGCCGAACATCCGGTCGTAGAAGCGGATGGCGTCGTCGTAGTCGGGCACCGACAATTCGACATGGTGCAGGCCGCGGAATCGCATCATGCCCCCGGGTGCGGGCGCCCGCGCGCGGGCCTCGGAACAGGCGCTCCGGGCCGAAGGCCCGCATGAAGCCGGGGAGCGCCGGGATCAGGACGGCCCCTTCCGCCAGGGGAAACGGGCCCTCGGCGCCCGCGAGGCCGCCGCGGGATGGCCGGGGTTCCAGCCGGTGGAAGGGCACGCCGCCGGCGAGCGCGCCGGGGCGCCATCCGCGCCGGAGCGGCGCATCGCTCCGGCGTCGATGGCGTCACTGCTCGAAGATCAGCGCCAGGGGATCCGCGCCCAGCTCCCGCAGCGCCCCGTTGACCAACTCCACGAAGGCGGGCGGGCCGCAGACGTAGAACTTCTGGCCGAAGTCGCCGATCTGCCGCTCCAGGAAGGCCTTGTCGATGCGGCCCTCGGGGCAGTTGCAGTCGCTCTTGCGCGTGCACAGGAACCGGCCGCGCGGGCCGAGGTAGTGCTGCAGCTCCTGCATGCAGATGATGTCCGCCGGCGTCTTGTTGCTGAACAGCAGGCTGTGGCCCTCCAGCCGGCCCTCGGAGGCCAGCTCGCGCAGGATGGCCATGAACGGCGTGATGCCGGCCCCGCCGGCGATGAAGGTCCCCGGCCCCTGGTAGTTGATGGTGCCGAAGGGCGCCGACATGCGCAGGCCGGTGCCGGCGGCGATGGTGTGCAGCCTGGCGGTCACGCCGTGGTGCGCCGGGTAGGCCTTGATGATGAACTCCAGCACCGGGGCGTCGGGCAGCGAGGTGGGCGTGAAGGGCCGGCCCTGCTCCCGCCAGCCGGGCTCGTCCACGGCCAGTTCCACGCCCTGGCCCGTCCGGTACTCGAAACCCTCGGGGCGACTCACCATGAACCGCTTCACGTCATGGGTGACGAATTCACTCAGCAACAGCTTGACGGAGTAGTCCATGGGCTCGGCTCCCGTATCTGTCCAGGGCGGTCTTGTCGTAGACACGTGATAGGGACAGTAGAGACACGGGGCTCTTTAATCAAGATTCGGCGGGGCCGCATCCCGCCAGGCCCGGATGCGCGGCGGGTGGCGCGACCCGCCCCCGCCGGGCATCACGGGGCCGATCGAAACGGCGGGCAGGCGGGGACCGGGCGCCGCCCCGGCAGCCCGCGCCGCAGGGCCGCTCACAGCCCGCCGGTGGCCGGAACCTGCGGCACCTGGGCCGCCGGGCGCCGCTTGATGGGCGGGGGACCGGCCTCCAGGGCGGCCCAGGTCAGCGGCCCGACGATGCCGTCGCACACCAGCCCCTTCATCGCCTGGAACAGGCGCACGGCGGCGTCGGTCTTGGGTCCGAAGATTCCGTCCACCCACAGCACCGGATGGGCGGCGCCGCGGGCATTCAGCAGATTCTGGCAGTAGGCCACCCAGGGCCCCTGGGAGCCCCTCCTGATGGTCGGCAGTCCCTGTGGAATCATGGGCATGGGAATACCTCCTCATGAGGCGAAAACCAACGCTCCCGGGCTGTCCGCGCGGACGCCCGGGGAGCGCCATGACCTGAGCAGACAACCACTCCCCTGAGTTCAGGATAGATCACGCGACGGGAATCGCCGCTCCGGCCACCGGGGAGGCGGCGGCGGGTGCGCCAGGGCCGCTCCGCGGAGGCCGCCGGGAGATCCCCCCGCCTGGTCACCCTGCGGTGCGAACCAGACTGGTGGATGACGGGGTTCCACCGCATGGATACTCGAGGGGGGAGATGAAAAACAGGAACGGGGTGATCGGCGGCGCGATCCCGTTGACGGTCGCCCCGGATGGAAAGGTCGCGGGCCAGACGGGGCCGCAGGCCTACTTCCTGCGGTAAGTGGCGCCGGGCCCGCACGAGCTGGCCTCCATCCCCGGGAACACCTCCACGCTCGCGCTGGATGCCGGGGCCGGCACGGCCTGCCCCATCCGGCAGGAGGTGAGGATGGGGCTGCGGATGGGGCGGTTGCTGCTCCCGGAAGTCGACGAGAAGGCGGGACGCAAGGGCGTCTCGGAGTGCAAGCGGGCGCGGTCGAACGTCCAGCCCCGCTGGGCGGAACGCCGCCGCGCCGCGCCGGGAGCGCTCAGCCGACCAGGCCGTGGCGCTCGCGCATAAAGTGGTACACCAGCCCCGACACCTCGCGGATGACGTCGCCGCGCGCCCGCATCCAGCCGCCGTAGTCCCTGGCCCGGCTGTCCTTCTGGATGATGCCGACGAAGGTATAGCGGTGCCGGTCGCCCTTGGCGTCCCTGGCCACCACCACGCCCATGTCCCCGCAGACGTGGGCGGTCGAGCCGCTCTTGTGGTAGAGGTCGACGCTGCCCGGCACGGCGTCCGCCCCGTCCTGGATCCGGTCGCGGTTCGGCAGCCCCATGTAGTGCTCTATCTCCTTGACGAAAGGCAGCCGATCCTCGCTCATGGCGTACAGGAACCGGCTGTAGTCGTGGGCGGACGCCTGGTTGAGATAGGTCCTGCCGTTGCCGGGGATGAACTCGACGATGGAGGTCTGCCGGAAAATCCCGCCCGCATACCGCTTCAGCACCCGCTCCACCTCCCGGGGCCGTTCAGGGGCGGGCCGGTCGGCGCCGACGCGGTTGATGAAGAAGTTCGAGGCGTGGTTGTCGCTGTGCCGGATCATCGCCTCCAGCTTCGCCCGGATCCGATCGTCGTAGGGATACTTGCCGCTGTCCTCCCGGTGGCGGAAGAAGTAGGCCTGGGCCAGGAACGGCTTGATCATGCTGGCCGCCTGCAGCGGCTTGTCCTCGTTGATGGACACCAGCTTGGTGCCGGTAGTGAAGTCCTGTTCCCTTTAAAATAAGAGAAGATCCAAAAATCGTGACCTTCAACAGCCTCCAGCTTATACTGCTCTCCTTTCTGGGTATC
>JAQVKR010000003.1 GCA_028694565.1 Gammaproteobacteria bacterium
CGGTGCTGGCCCTCGGGGGCACGCTGCTGGCGTTGCAGAACCTGATGGTCGTCCTGGCCTTCGAGTCCGGCGGCTAGTGCAGTGCCGCACCCCCGCGGGGCGTTCGCCGAAAGCACCCTGCCGGCGTTCCGGGGCGCCGGTCGCCGCGGCCTCCCCGCGCCTTGTCCCGGCGTTCCCGGGAGGACGGCCCGGCAAGCGCCTCCGGGCGTCAAGCGCCGTCCCGTGCCGGGCCGCCGGCCAGCGGGCGGCCATGCCCCGTCAGCGCTCCTTGAGCGGCGAGTACTCGCGCTGGAGCTGGCCGGTGTAGAGCTGGCGGGGGCGTCCGATCTTGAGGTTCGGGGTGCCGATCATCTCGTGCCACTGGGCGACCCAGCCGATGGTGCGCGCCAGGGCGAAAATCACCGTGAACATGTTGGAGGGAATGCCGATGGCGCGGAGGATGATGCCCGAGTAGAAGTCGACGTTCGGGTAGAGCTTCTTCTCGATGAAGTAGTCGTCCTCCAGAGCGATGCGTTCCAGTTCCATGGAGATCCGGAACAGCGGCTCATCCTGGAGCCCGAGCTCGGAGAGCACCTCGTGGCAGGTGTTGCGCAGCACCTTGGCGCGCGGATCGTAGTTCTTGTAGACCCGGTGGCCGAAGCCCATCAGGCGGAAGGGATCGTCCTTGTCCTTGGCCCGCTCGATGAACTCCGGTATCCGCTCCGGCGTTTCGATCTCCTCGAGCATGCTGAGCACCGCCTCGTTGGCGCCGCCGTGGGCCGGGCCCCAGAGCGCCGCGATGCCGGCGGCGATGCAGGCGAAGGGATTCGCGCCGGAGGAGCCGGCCAGCCGCACCGTCGAGGTGGAGGCATTCTGCTCGTGATCGGCATGAAGGATGAAAATGCGGTCCATGGCGCGGGCCAGCACCGGGTTCGGCGTGTAGGGCTCGCACGGCACCGCGAACATCATGTGCAGGAAATTCTCCGCGTAGGACAGATCGTTGCGGGGATACATGAAGGGCTGGCCGATGGAGTACTTGTAGGACATGGCCGCCAGGGTGGGCATCTTCGCCAGCATGCGGAAGGCGGCGATTTCGCGGTGCTTCTCGTTGGCGATGTCGAGGGTGTCGTGATAGAAGGCCGACAGGGCGCCCACCACCGCCACCATGGTGGCCATGGGGTGGGCGTCGCGGCGGAAACCGCTGTAGAACTTGTGGATCTGCTCATGCACCATCGTGTGGTGCTTCACCGTCTTCACGAACTGGTGATACTGGGAGGAGGAGGGGAGGTCGCCGTAGAGCAGCAGGTAGGCCACCTCGAGGAAGTCGGACTTCTCCGCCAGCTGCTCGATGGGATAGCCGCGGTGCAGCAGGATGCCCTTGTCGCCGTCGATGAAGGTGATCCCCGACTCGCAGCTTGCCGTGGAGAGGAAGCCGGGATCGTAGGTGAAGTACCCTGCCTTGCCGAGGTCGCGAACATCGATGACGTCCTGGCCCAGAGAGCCGGACATGACCGGCAGTTCAATGGGCTCGCCGCGCCCGTCGATCGTGATATGCGCTTTCTTGTCCACCGTCATCGGTGCCTCCTTCCAACAGTGAAACAGCCGTTGGGCGTCTGCGTTCCGGGGCCGCATGGGATACGGCTGTCACGACCTGCGATTCTACCTCGGCACGGCCCTCCGGGGGGTGCCGATCAGTCGCTTCCTGTTCCGGGGGGGCCTCCGGCACTCGCCCCCAAGTCCACGGGACGGCACGGCGTCCAGGCGGGCGAGCGGCCTTCGCAAACGCATCAGTATAGTGGTTTTGGCCGGAACCGTAAGTTATAGAAAGGCGGAACTATTTGTCAAACTGATAAAGAACATAAATAATACTAATCGGCAAGCGGGCCCGGCGAGGAGAGCGCGGGGTGGTTGCTGCGAACGCACATAAGCCTTTATTTTGCAGAAGCGATGTGCATATAATTCGCTTATGTCTCCATAAGGCAATGTGTGCCTGGCTTTTTGGATGCGCACATTGTGTAATCAAAACAATGGCATAGGCCATTAAAATGGTGGTTTTGCGAACTGTGAACAAGAAGCGTCCTGTCAATCTCGATCTCACGAGCATCCGCTTCCCCGTCCCGGCCGTCGCCTCCATTCTGCACCGCGTCTCCGGCATGGCTCTGTTTGTGGCCACGCCCCTGCTGCTCTGGATGCTGGAGCGATCCCTGGATTCCGCGGACGCGTTCGACGCGCTCAAGGCGACCCTCGACGGCTTCCTTGCGAAGGCGGTGGTGCTGGCGGTTCTGGCCGGCCTCCTCTATCACCTGGCCGCGGGGATCCGTCACCTGTTCATGGACATGCATATCGGCGACACCCTCGAAGGGGGGCGCCGCGGTGCCTGGAGCGCGATTGCGGTGGCCGCCGTCGCCACGCTGCTGATGGGAGTCTGGCTATGGTAGACAATGTGGCGGGCCTTGCCCGCACCGGCCTGCGCGACTGGCTGGTGCAGCGCGTCTCGGCGGTCATTCTCGCCCTCTACACCCTGTTTCTCCTGGGCTTCCTGCTGCTCAACCCGGACCTGCAGTTCGCGGACTGGCAGGGGCTCTTCGCCCAGGGCTGGTTCCGCATGTTCACCCTGTTGTCGGTCCTGTCGCTGGCCGGCCATGCCTGGGTCGGCGTATGGGGCGTGTCCACCGACTACATCCATCCTTACTGGCTCCGGCTGCTGTTCCAGGTGGTGGTCATCCTGGCGCTGGTGGTGTTCGTCGCCTGGGCCGTCGAGATTCTGTGGGGTAACTGATGACAGCGGTTGTTGAGCATGATTTCGATGCGGTGATCATCGGCGCCGGCGGCGCCGGTCTGCGGGCCGGCCTGCAGATGGCCCAGGCGGGGCTGCGCCCGGCGGTGGTCTCGAAGGTCTTTCCCACCCGTTCCCACACCGTCTCGGCCCAGGGCGGCATCACCGCCGCGCTCGGGAATGTCTCCGAGGACAACTGGCACTGGCACATGTTCGACACCGTCAAGGGGTCGGACTATCTGGGCGACCAGGATGCCATCGAGTACATGTGCCGCCACGCGGCCGACGTGGTCTATGAGCTGGAGCACTACGGGCTGCCCTTCTCGCGCCTGGACAACGGCAAGATCTACCAGCGTCCCTTCGGCGGGCAGTCCCGCGACTTCGGCGGCGAGCAGGCCACCCGCACCTGCGCGGCGGCCGACCGTACCGGCCACGCCCTGCTGCACACCCTCTACCAGAGGAACCTGATGGCCGGGACCACCTTCTTCACCGAGTTCCTGGCGGTGGACCTGGTCAAGGATCGCAACGGCGCCATCGCCGGCGTGCTGGCCATCGAGATCGAGACGGGCGATCTGCACTTCATCAAGAGTCGGGCCACGGTGCTTGCCACCGGCGGGGCCGGGCGCATCTTCGCCTCCACCACCAATGCCCTCATCAACACCGGCGACGGGTTGGGCATGGCCCTGCGCGCCGGCCTGCCGGTGCAGGACATGGAAATGTGGCAGTTCCACCCCACCGGGATCGCCGGCGCGGGCGTGCTCGTGACCGAGGGCGTGCGCGGGGAGGGCGGCTACCTGCTCAACAAGGACGGCGAGCGGTTCATGGAGCGCTACGCCCCCAACGCCAAGGACCTGGCCTCGCGCGACGTGGTGGCCCGGGCCATGGCGGTGGAGATCCGCGAGGGGCGCGGCTGCGGCCCCGCGGGCGATCACGTGCTGCTGAAGCTCGATCACCTGGGCGCCGATGTCATCAAGAGCCGGCTGCCCGGCATCCGCGAGCTGGCCATCACCTTCGCCCACGCGGACCCCATCGAGAAGCCCATTCCGGTGGTGCCCACCGCCCACTACATGATGGGCGGGGTGCCCACCAACGTCCACGGCCAGGTGCTCAGCCAGGACGCGGAGGGCGGCGATCGGGTGGTGGACGGGCTGTACGCGGTCGGCGAGTGCGCCTGCGTCTCCGTTCACGGCGCCAACCGCCTCGGCGGCAACTCGCTGCTCGATCTGGTGGTGTTCGGCCGCGCCGCCGGCCAGCACGTGACCCACATGCTCGCCACCGAGCACGTGGAGCGGCCGCTGGGCGAGGATGCCCTCGACCCGGCGCTCGATCGGCTCGAGCGCTGGAACCTGAGCAGCGGCGGCGAGCGGGTGGAGGACATCCGCAACGAGATGCGCCGGACCATGCAGAACGACTGCAGCGTGTTCCGCACCGAGGAGGTGATGCAGGAGGGCATCCAGAAGATCGAGGCGCTGCAGGAGCGCCTGCGGCACGCCCACCTGCGCGACAAGAGCAAAGCCTACAACACCGCCCGGGTGGAGGCGCTCGAGCTCGAGAACCTGATGGCCGTGGCCCATGCCAGCATCGTCTCCGCGGAGGCGCGCAAGGAGAGCCGCGGCGCCCACTCGCGGGTGGACTATCCCGAGCGTGACGACGAGAACTGGATTCGGCACACGGTCTATTTCGCCGGTCAGCCCCTGCGCTACCGTTCGGTGAACATGAAACCGCTGACGGTGGAGCCGTTCCCGCCCAAGAAGCGAACCTACTGAGTACCGGGTGGCGGGGCGCCGGTCCGCTCCGCGCGTTTCAGAAGCCTTGCACGAAGACGACTTAAGACGATGCGCTTTTCAATCTACCGTTACGACCCGGAGCAGGATCAGGCGCCCAGGATGCAGGACTACCACCTGGACGTGGAAGCCGGGGACATGATGCTGCTCGATGCCCTCATGCTGCTGAAGGCCGAGGATGAAAGCCTCACCTTCCGCCGCTCCTGCCGCGAAGGCGTCTGCGGATCCGATGGCATGAACATCAACGGGGTGAACGGGCTGGCCTGCGTCACGCCGATGTCCTCCCTGCGGGAGCCCGTGGTGCTGCGGCCCCTGCCCGGCCTGCCGGTCATCCGCGACCTGGTCGTGGACATGAGCCAGTTCTACAAGCAGTACGAGAAGGCCCGTCCCTACCTCATCAACGAAACGCCGGCGCCGCGCACCGAACGGCTGCAGTCCCCGGAGGACCGCGAGAAGCTCGACGGGCTGTACGAGTGCATCCTGTGCGGCTGCTGCTCCACCTCCTGCCCCTCCTTCTGGTGGAACCCGGACAAGTTCATGGGGCCGGCCGCGCTGCTGCAGGCCTACCGTTTCATCGTCGACAGCCGCGATCAGGCCACCGAGGAGCGGCTGGCCGATCTGCAGGATGCCTACAGCGTCTTCCGCTGCCACGGCATCATGAACTGCGTGGCGGTCTGCCCCAAGGGGCTCAATCCGACCCAGGCGATTGCCCAGATCAAGACGCTCATGCTGCGCAAGAGCGCTTGAGCGGGTGCGGCGCCGGCCGCGCCTGCGCACTGGAGACACAAGGCACGGACGGGGCGTTTCGCGGCGCTCCGGACACCGCAGGCATGTGACCGGCTCGCCAGATGGCCGGCATCTTCCTGCGCAGCGGACTTCTCGTGGAGGAGAAACACGTGACTGCGATGGGGAACCTCAAGGCACTCCTCGGCAACACTCACCTGTCGGGCGGCAGCGCCGCGTACCTGGAAGCCGTCTACGAAACCTACCTGCAGGACCCGGAGGCGGTCAGCCCCGAGTGGCGCGACTATTTCGAGGAGCTGAAGCTGGCCGGCGGCGGATTCGCCGATGTCCCGCACGCGCCCATCCGGGACCAGTTCCGGCAGGCCGCGCTGCACGCGGGGGCGGCGCCCGATTCCCGGGTGCTGCAGCAGATGGCCGAGCACGAGCGCAAGCAGGTGCGCGTGCTCCAGCTCATCAACGCCTACCGCTTCCGTGGCCACCAGTACGCCAACCTCAGCCCGCTCGGGATTCATGAGCGCCCCCACGTCCCCGATCTGGACCTGGAGTACCACAATCTCACCGATGCGGACCTGAACCTTCAGTTCAACACCGGCTCGTTCCTGTTCGGCCGCAAGAAGGCGCCGCTCAAGGAGATCCTGCACGCGCTGCGCGCCACCTACTGCGGCACCATCGGCGCCGAGTACATGCACATCACCGACACGGTGCAGAAGCGCTGGATCCAGGAGCGCCTGGAGATGCGCCGCGCCCAGCCCAACTTCGTGGCCGAGACCAAGCGCCGCATCTTCGAGCGGATCACCGCCGCCGAGGGCCTGGAGCGCTACCTGCACTCCAGGTACGTGGGCCAGAAGCGCTTCTCCCTGGAAGGGGGCGAGGCGCTGATCCCCATGCTGGACGACGTGGTGCAGCGGGCCGGCAAGAGCGGGGTGGAAGAGGTGATCGTGGGCATGGCCCATCGCGGGCGCCTGAATGTGCTCATCAACATTCTCGGCAAGTCCCCCACCAACCTGTTCCAGGAGTTCGAGGGCAAGTACGACCACGACCATCTCCAGGGCTCCGGCGACGTCAAGTACCACAAGGGGTTCTCCAGCGACATCCGCACCCCGGGCGGACCGCTGCACCTGGTGCTGGCCTTCAATCCGTCCCACCTGGAGATCGTCTCGCCGGTGGTGGAGGGCTCGGTGCGGGCGCGCCAGGAACGGCGCGGCGCGGGCGCCAATGCGCGGGTCCTGCCGGTACTGATCCACGGCGACGCGGCCATCGCCGGCCAGGGCGTGGTGATGGAGACCATGAACATGTCCCAGGCGCGCGGCTACGCCACCGGGGGCACGGTGCACATCGTGGTCAACAACCAGGTGGGGTTCACCACCAGCAATCCCCTGGATGCCCGCTCCACCCTCTACTGCACCGACGTGTTCAAGATGGTGCAGGCGCCCATCTTCCACGTGAACGGCGACGATCCGGAAGCGGTGGTGTTCGTCTCCCAGCTGGCGCTGGACTACCGCAACGAGTTCGAGCGGGACGTGGTCATCGACATGGTCTGCTACCGTCGCCACGGCCATAATGAGGCCGACGAGCCGGCGGTGACCCAGCCGCAGATGTACCAGCGCATCCGCGAGCTGCCGACCCTGCGCCAACTCCATGGAGAGCGGCTGACCCGGGAGGGCGTGCTGAAGGAGGGCGAGGCCGAGGCGGTCGCCGAGAGCTACCGCGACACCCTGGAGTCGGGGGCCATCGCCGCCCGGGACGTGATCGAGAACGGCAAGGGCAACAAGCACACCGTGGACTGGAGCCGCTTCCAGGACACCGACTGGCGCCACCCGGTGGACACCTCGCTGCCGCAGCCGGTCATCAAGGAGCTCACCGAGCGGCTCACCCAGCTGCCCGAGGGCCTGGAGTTGCACCCGCGCGTGGCCAAGATCATCGACGATCGGCGCAAGATGGGCGCCGGCGCCCTGGCCATGGACTGGGGCTTCGCCGAGACCATGGCCTATGCCGCGCTCCTGCGGGAGAACTACGCCATCCGCATCTCCGGCCAGGATTGCGGCCGCGGCACCTTCTTCCACCGCCACGCGGTGCTGCACAACCAGAGGGAGGATGCGCACCACATCCCGCTGCAGCACCTGGCCGGGGGGCAGCCCCAGTTCCGCGTCATCGACTCGCTGCTCTCCGAGGAGGCGGTGCTCGGCTTCGAATACGGCTACGCCACCGCCGAGCCGGACACCCTGGTCATCTGGGAGGCGCAGTTCGGCGACTTCGCCAACGGCGCCCAGGTGGTCATCGACCAGTTCATCAGCTCCGGCGAGGCCAAGTGGGGCCGCCTGTGCGGGCTGGTGATGTTCCTGCCCCACGGCTACGAGGGGCAGGGCCCGGAGCACTCCTCGGCGCGCCTGGAGCGCTACCTGCAGCTGTGCGCCGAGCAGAACATCCAGGTCTGCGTGCCCAGCACCCCGGCGCAGATGTTCCACATGCTCCGGCGCCAGGCGCTGCGGCCCTACCGCAAGCCGCTGGTGGTGATGACCCCCAAGAGCCTGCTGCGCCACAAGCTCTCCACCTCGAGCCTGGAGGATCTCTCCGAGGGCCGGTTCCAGCCGGTCATCCCCGAGCCCGAGCCGATCAAGCCTGCCGGGGTGCGCAAGGTGGTGCTGTGCAGCGGCAAGGTCTACTTCGATCTCTACGAGGCGCGCCAGGCCCGCGAGGCCGACGATGTGGTGATCCTGCGGGTGGAGCAGCTCTACCCCTTCCCGGTGGATGAGCTCAGCATGGAGCTGAAGCGCTACACCCGGGCCAGGGAGGTGGTCTGGTGCCAGGAGGAGCCGAAGAACCAGGGCGCCTGGTTCTCCAGCAAGCACCACCTCGAGGAGTGCCTGCGGACGGGGCAGAGTCTGTCCTACGCCGGCCGGGATTTCTCCGCCTCGCCGGCGACCGGCTACTTCTCGTTGCACGTACAACAACAGGCGGCCCTGGTAGAACAGGCGCTCAGCTGATAACGACCCCCGGAAGTCCAGATTGAAGGAAGCTGCCATGTCCATAGAAGTCAAGGTTCCCGTGTTGCCGGAGTCCGTTGCCGACGCGACGGTGGTGACCTGGCACAAACAGCCGGGTGAGGCGGTCAGGCGCGACGAAAACCTGGTGGATATCGAAACCGACAAGGTGGTGCTCGAGGTGCCGGCGCCCCAGGACGGTGTGCTGAGGGAGATTCTCAAGAGCGATGGCGCCCAGGTGGTGGCCGAGGAGGTGCTGGGCATCCTGGAGGCCGGTGCCGCGGCTGCCGCCGGTGAAGGCGCTCCCGCCCCCGCCGCGGCTGAAGCCGCCGGTCCCGGGACGCCCGCCGCGGAGCCGGGCGCGGCACCCGCCGCCGCCGGGGTGGGCCCCGCGGTGCGGCGCCTGCTGGAGGAGCATGGCCTCGACGCCGCCGCCATCCCCGTCAGCGGCGAGCGCCTGACGAAGGGCGATGTGCTCGCCTACCTGGAATCCCGCCGGGCCGAAGCGGCGGAGGCGCCCGCTCCGATCCCCGCGGCGGAAGAGCCGCCGCCGCCCGCCGCGCCGGCGCCGGAGCCCCTGGGGGCCCGGGCCGAGCGCCGGGTGCCCATGACCCGTATCCGCCAGCGCATCGCCGAGCGGCTGGTGGAGGCCCAGCACACCGCGGCCATCCTCACCACTTTCAACGAGGTGGATCTGAAGGGGGTGATGGACCTGCGCGCCCGCTACAAGGATCGCTTCGAGAAGGCGCACGGCGTGCGCCTCGGCTTCATGTCCTTTTTCGTCAAGGCGTGTGTCGAGGCGCTGAAGCGTTTCCCCGAGGTGAACGCCTCCATCGACGGCGCCGACATCGTCTACCACGGCTATTACGACGTGGGCATCGCCGTGGCTTCGCCGCGGGGTCTGGTGGTGCCGATCCTGCGCGATGTGGACCAGATGAGCCTGGCGGACATCGAGAAGGCCATAGCCGCCTACGGCGAAAAGGCCAAGAAGGGCGCCCTGTCCATGGACGAGCTCACCGGCGGCACCTTCACCCTCTCCAACGGCGGCGTGTTCGGCTCCATGCTCTCCACGCCCATCCTCAACCCGCCGCAGAGCGCGATTCTCGGGATGCACAAGACCCAGGAGCGCCCGGTGGTGGTCGACGGCGAGATTGTCATCCGGCCCATAATGTACCTGGCCCTGTCCTACGATCACCGGATCATCGACGGGCGCGAGGCGGTCCAGTTCCTGGTCACCATCAAGGAGGCCCTGGAGGACCCGGCGCGGATGCTGCTGCAGCTTTAGGGCGATGGGTGGCCGGTGACGGGGGGTTCCCCTCCCATCGCCCATCGCGCATCACGGACATGCGAACGTCCACACCGATGAACGGACGCGGGGGAGAGACAACACGATGTCAAAATCCTATGACGTAGTGGTAATCGGGGGCGGCCCGGCCGGTTACGTGGCGGCCATCCGCTGCGCCCAGCTGGGGCTGAAGACGGCCTGTGTCGACGAGTGGCTGGACAAGGCGGGCAAACCGTCGCTGGGCGGCACCTGCCTGAACGCCGGCTGCATTCCATCCAAGGCGCTGCTGGACTCCTCGGAGCACTACCACCGGATTGCCCATGAGCTGGCGGGCCACGGCATCAGCGTGGAGGGCATCAGCCTCGATGTGCCGCGGATGATTGCCCGCAAGGACGAGGTGGTGAACGGCCTGACCGGCGGCATCGCCGCCCTGTTCAAGGCCAACAGGGTGACCTGGCTGCAGGGCCACGGCCGGCTGCTGGATGGCCGCCGGGTGGAGTTCTCCCCGACCGGCGGGGGCGAACCCGAGGTGGTGCAGGCGGGTGACGTCATCCTGGCCAGCGGTTCGCGCCCGAGCACCCTGCACATGGCGCCCGTGGACGGGGATCGGATTGTCGATTCCACCGGCGCGCTGGAGTTCGACGAGGTGCCCAGGCGCCTCGGCATCATCGGCGCGGGCGTCATCGGCCTGGAGCTGGGCAGCGTCTGGCGCCGGCTCGGGGCCGAGGTGGTGCTGCTCGAGGCGCAGGAGCAGTTTCTCCACTTCGCCGACCAGCAGATGGCCGAGGAGGCCTACAGGCAGTTCACCCGGCAGGGGCTGGACATCCGCCTCGGCGCCCGGGTGACCTCCACCAGCCTGGGCAGGAAGAATGTCGTGGTGCACTACTCCGACAGTGCCGGCGAGCACAAGATCCAGGTGGAGAAGCTGGTGGTGGCCGTGGGGCGCCGGCCCCACACGGAGGGACTGTTCGCGCCCGAGTCGGACCTGCTGCTGGACGAGGGCGGCTTCATCCACGTGGACGAGCACTGCCGCACCAACCTGCCCGGAGTCTACGCGGTGGGGGACGTGGTGCGCGGTCCCATGCTGGCCCACAAGGGCTCGGAGGAGGGATTGGCGGTGGCCGAGATCATCGCCGGCCACAAGGCCCGGGTGAACTACGACACCATCCCCGCGGTGATCTACACCCATCCCGAGCTGGCCTGGGTGGGGCGGACCGAGGAGGCCCTGCGCGGGGCCGGCGAGCAGATCCGGATCGGGGTGTTCCCCTTCGCCGCCAACGGCCGCGCCCGGGCCAGCGACGAGGCGGTCGGACTGGTGAAGATCATCGCCGAGGAGCAGAGCGACCGGATACTGGGTGTCCATGTGTTCGGCCCCAGCGCCTCCGAGATCATCGCCCAGGCGGTGATCGCCATGGAGTTCGACGCCAGCGCCGAGGATCTCGCGCTGACCGTCTTCGCCCATCCGACCCTGTCGGAGGCGCTGCACGAGGCGGCGATGGCCGCCGGCGGCAACGCCATACACATTTACCAGCCAAAAAAGCGAAAATAGCGATCGCGGCGTCTCCGGGCGCCGTTGCAGCGGCACGGCCGAGGAACGGCCCCCATGACCCCGGGTCGCAGGCCCGCGGAGCCACCAGATACTATGTGGAACGGTTATGAATCTACACGAATATCAGGCTAAACAACTCTTCGCCGGCTACGGCATGCCGGTACCCGCGGGTGCCGTGGTCCATGACGCGGCGGACGTGCGCGCGGCGCTGGCCAACCTGGCCGGCGAGCGCTGGGTGGTCAAGGCGCAGGTGCACGCCGGGGGCCGGGGCAAGGCCGGCGGCGTGAAGCTGGTCGGCAGCGCGGAGGAGGCCGCCGAGGTGGCCAGGGCGCTGCTCGGCACCCGGCTGGTCACCTACCAGACCGATGCCAGCGGCCAGCCGGTGAACGCCGTGCTGCTGGAAGAGGTGAGCAATATCGCCCGCGAGCTCTACGTCGGCGCCGTGGTGGACCGCGCCAGCCGCCGCGTCACCCTCATGGTCTCCACCGAGGGCGGGATGGAGATCGAGAAGGTGGCCGAGGAGACGCCGGAGAAGATCCTCAGGACCACCGTCGACCCCATGCTCGGCCTGCTGCCCTACCAGTGCCGGGAGCTGGCCTTCGGCCTGGGGCTGGAAGGCGATCAGATCAAGCAGTTCACCCGGCTGCTCGGGGGGCTGGCGCGGCTGTTCGTGGAGTGCGATCTCAGCCTGGTCGAGGTCAACCCGCTGGTGGTCACCGCCGAGGGCGACCTGCTGTGTCTCGACGGCAAGGTGAACATCGACGACAACGCCCTCTACCGCCAGCCCAGGCTGCAGGAGATGCGCGACATCAGCCAGGAGGAGGAGAAGGAGGTCCACGCCAAGAAGTTCGACCTCAACTACGTGGCCCTGGACGGTGACATCGGCTGCATGGTCAACGGCGCGGGCCTGGCCATGGCGACCATGGACCTGGTGCAGCTCCACGGCGGCAGCCCCGCCAACTTCCTCGACGTGGGCGGCGGCGCGACCACCGAGCGGGTCACCGAGGCCTTCAAGCTGATCCTCTCCGACCCGAAGGTGAAGGGGGTGCTGGTGAACATCTTCGGCGGGATCGTGCGCTGTGATCTCATCGCCGACGGCATCATCGGCGCGGTGGAGCAGGTGGGCGTCAAGGTGCCGGTGGTGGTGCGCCTCGAGGGCACCAACGCCGAGCTCGGCGCCAAGAAGCTGGAGGAGAGCGGCTTGAACCTGATCGCGGCCAACGGCCTGACCGACGCCGCCGAGAAGATCGTTGCAGCGGTGGGAGGTGCGGCATGAGTGTGCTGATCAACAAGGAGACGAAGGTCATCTGCCAGGGATTCACCGGCAAGCAGGGCACCTTCCACTCGGAGCAGGCCATCGCCTACGGCACCCGGATGGTGGGCGGCGTGACTCCCGGCAAGGGCGGCAGCACCCATCTCGGCCTGCCGGTGTTCGACACCGTGCGCGGCGCGGTGGAGGCCACCGGCGCCGACGCCAGCGTCATCTACGTCCCGGCCCCGTTCTGCAAGGACTCCATCATCGAGGCGGCCGAGGCGGGCATCCAGCTCATCGTCTGCATCACCGAGGGCATTCCCACCCTCGACATGCTGCAGGTGAAAGCCTACCTGGATCGGCGCGAGGCGCGCCTCATCGGCCCCAACTGCCCCGGCATCATCACCCCCGGGGAGTGCAAGATCGGCATCATGCCCGGCCACATCCACCAGCCGGGCAGGGTGGGTATCGTGTCCCGCTCCGGCACGCTCACCTACGAGGCGGTGAAGCAGACCACCGACGCCGGCCTCGGGCAGAGCACCTGCATCGGCATCGGCGGCGACCCGATCCCGGGGACCAATTTCGTGGATGCCCTGCGGCTGTTCCAGGATGACCCGCAGACCGAGGCCATCATCATGGTGGGCGAGATCGGCGGCACCGCCGAGGAGGAGGCCGCGGCCTTTATCAAGGCCAACGTCACCAAACCGGTGGTCTCCTACATCGCCGGGGTCACGGCGCCCAAGGGCAAGCGCATGGGGCATGCCGGGGCCATTATCGCCGGCGGCAAGGGCACCGCCGCGGAGAAGTTCGCGGCGCTGGAGGCGGCGGGCGTGCACACGGTCCGCTCCCCCGCCGAAATGGGCCAGGCCGTGGCGGCCGCGCTCGGAAAGTGATCCCCCGTTGACCACGGCGTGACCGGGGCCGGCACCACAGGTCCCCCGCCCGGCGGCCCGGGCGGGGGTTTTTTATGGGCCATCGATCCGCGGCGGCCCGGGCATGGCGGGCGGATGCCGCCTGGAGCCGGCCTGTGGCGATGCCGGGACCGGGGATCGGCGCCTGGCTCCGGGCCGTGGCGGGGCGGACTCGACTCATCGTGCCCGGGTTGCTGTAGACTGCATCGGGAACGGCCGCAACGAACCGCTCACCGGGATTGCCGCGGAACCGCGGGGCGTCCCGGAATCCGAACAGACCAGGCCGGAGCCCGGGGAGGGCGCCGGAGGGAACAGGCAAGGAGACTCAGACATGCTGACTGCGATCGTGATGCTGCGGGTGGAGCACGGAAAGGTCAACGAGGTCGCCGAGAAGCTGGCGGAGCGGCCGGAGATCTCGGAAACCTACTCGGTGAGCGGCCCCTACGACCTGGTGGCCATCGTGCGGGTGCATGAAAACGAGGCGCTCGCCGATCTGGTGACCGAGCACATCGCCCGCATTGAGGGCATCCGGGAGACGGAGACCATGCTGGCTTTCCGCGCCTATTCCCGGCACGACCTCGAACAGATGTTCTCCCTCGGCCTCTGAGCCTCATCGTGCCGGTCCGTGGCCTTGCCCTGACCCTGCTGTGGCCGCTGCTGGCAGGCGGTGCCGCGGCCGCCGTGAACCCCGTCGCGCCCGGTGGGCCCGGGGACGCGGCGGCGGACCCGCCGACCGGGGTTCTGGAACTGGTTCCCCCGCACCAGCTGTCCGTGGCCGCCGCGGCGCGCATGTTCGAGCGCATGGTGATGCGCGGCGAGCTCATCGTGTTCGATACGGTCATGACCATCGACCGGCTCAAGGCCACCCAGGTGGCCTATGTCCATGGAATGGACGGCCGCCTGCGGCAGATTCGCGTCTCCGCCCGCCTGACGCCGCCATTGCCGGTCCCCGAGGCTTCTTGCCGGGTGATCTCAATCGACGCCTGGATGACGCCCGAGGGCGAATTGATGGAGTCCCACCTGCACGTCGAGCCGATGGCGGAGGAGGGGGCGTGAGCCGGGGGGGCGTGCCGGGGGCCATCGCCACCGCTGCGCCCCAGGACCTCGCCGGGCGGGATTTCTTCGTCGATGGTGGCACGGCCCGGCGCATGATCTACGCTGAATAGGTCCGGCCTCCGCGGATCACGGGGATTCGCCGCGGACATCGCGCGAAGGCCGGTTCCGACCCGGGCGCTGGAATTCAGGTGGCTGCTGGATGGAAGCCGTACTCTTCGACCTCGACGGTGTCCTCTATCAGGAGGACCGGGCCCTGCCCGGCGCGGTCGAGGCCGTGGCCTGGTTCCGGCGGCACGCCGTTGCCCACCTTTTCCTCACCAATACCACCTCCCGTCCCCGCTCGGCCCTGGTGGAGAAGCTCGGTTCGATGGGCATCCCGGTAGCGCCGGAGTCCCTGCTGACTCCACCGGTGGCCGCCGCCCGCTGGCTCGCCGCCAACGTGCGCGGACCGGTGGCGCTGTTCGTGAGCGAACAGACCCGCGCCGAGTTCGCGGAGCTGCCACAGTCGCCGGCGGAGGCCGAGGCGGGGGCGGCCGCGGTGGTGGTGGGCGATCTCGGCGAGGAGTGGAGCTACCCCCGGCTGAACCGGGCGTTCCGCCTCCTGATGGCGGACCCGCCGCCCAGGCTCATCGCACTGGGAATGACCCGCTACTGGCAGGCGGCCGACGGGCTGCGCCTCGATGCGGGGCCGTTCGTCGCCGCGCTGGCCATGGCCAGCGGTCTGCCGCCCCTGGTGTTCGGGAAGCCGGCGGCCCCCTTTTTCCAGGCGGCGCTCGATCAGCTCGGCGTCGAGGCGGACGGGTGCCTGATGGTGGGGGATGACATCCGCGGCGATATCGAGGGGGTGCAGGCGGCCGGTCTGCGCACGCTTCTGGTGCGCACGGGGAAGTTCCGGCCCGTGGACCTGGAAGGCGATGTGCGGCCGACGGCCGTGCTGGCATCGATCGCCGATCTGCCCGCCTGGTGGCGGGACTCAGGATTCTGATTCGGGCTCCGGAGCGCCGCGAACCCGGGTGGCGGCCCCGGGGCCGCGCAGGGGGACCGGAGCCGCCACGGCGTAGCCCTGGATGAAATCCACGCCGAGCTCGGTCAGCAGCGGCACCAGCGATTCGTCCTCCAACTGCTTGGCAACGGTCCGGATGCCCATCTGCCGGGCCACGCCGGTCATGGCGCGAAGAATGGACTGGTCCACCGGGCTTGCCGCCAGATCGGCGATCACCTGGCGGCTGAATTTCAGGTAGCTGACGGGCAGACCCTTGAGGTAGGAGAACGGCGTCAGGCTGCTGCCGAAATCGTCCAGCGCGAACTGGAAGCCCTTTTCCTGCAAGGCGGACATGAAGCGCACGATGCGGGTATAGGCGGTCAAAAGTTCGCTCTCGTCCAGTTCCAGGCAGATTTGTCCCGGGCGCAGATCATTACGTCCGGCTTGGTCCACGATGAACTGGATAAAGCCCTCCTCGACAATGCTCTGCGCCGAGAGGTTGACGAACAGAAGATTGCTCTCCGCGCCATCGACGCGGTTCTGCCCCAGGTGCGAGAAGAGGGTGCCGATAACCCAGCGATCCACTTCGGCCATGCGCTCGTAGCGTACTGCGGCGGGCAGGAAGCTGCGGGGATTGAGCAGCCTGCCCTGATCATCGGAGAGCCGCACCAGGATCTCGTCCATGGCGCGCGTCTCACCTGCGGACAGACTGCGCAGGGGCTGCCGGAACAGCACCAGCCGATCCCGTTCCACAGCCTGCAGGAGACGCTTCAGGCTGCGGACCTCCCCATCTCCTCCGTCCGGGCCGGGTGTGTATACACGCACGGTATTGCGGCCGGACTCTTTTGCTTCGTAACAGGCCGTATCAGCCGCTTTCAGGGCGCTTTCAACACTGGTGCTCGATTCGTTGAGCGCAACCAGCCCGATGCTGACGCCAATGTCGAACCGGGTGTCCTTCCAGGCGAACCGGTATGCCTGGATGGCGGAGCAGAGCCCTTCTGCCACCTGGGTTCCCCGTTCCAGGCTGCAGCCCTGCAGCAGCAGAGCGAACTCGTCGCCGCCGAGCCTGGCAATCACATCGGCGTCTCGGACACGTTCGCGCAGCAGGCCGGCCACCTGCTTGAGCAACTCGTCTCCGGCGATGTGGCCGCCGCTGTCGTTGACGTTCTTGAAGTTGTCCAGGTCGAGATAGCAGAGTACGGCGTTTTTCCTTTCTTCCCGGGCACGCTCCACCGCATCGGCAAGTCGCAACTCGAACTCGCGCCGGTTGTAGAGACCGGTGAGCGGATCGTGGCGTGCCTCATAGCTCATGCGCCGCACCTGCTGGCGGATAGCGGTCACCTCGCGCAGAACGAGGACGCTGCCGGTGGTGCGACCGCTTCGATCATGGATAGGGGAGGCCGAGAGCTGGACGGCGAGCTCGTGACCGTCGCCGCGTAGCAGCAGTGTGTAGTCGGTGATTTCGATGCGCCGTCCCAGGCGCAGGCAGCGTTCGACGGGATCCTGCTCCGGTTCACCACTGATCTCGTTCACCAGGTGAAGAACCTCGTTCAGGTCGAGACCCTGGGCATCCCGGCTGTTCCAGCCGGTGAGTTTCTCCGCCGCCGGATTGAGGTACTCAACCACACCAAGTTCGCTGGTTGTGATGACCGCATCCGCAATCGCTTCCAGGGTGATCGTGGCCCGCTCGATCTCCCGGTAGAGGCTCTGCTCGGCCCGCTTTCTGGCGCTGATATCCATTACGAACAGGACGAAGCCAGGTGTCGGCTTCACCTCTGCCATGGGGGAGAGGTTGGCCAGCACAGTGAGCCGTTCCCCGCTGGCACGGCGCAGGTGCAGCTCCCGGCTGCGCTGGGGATTATCGACCGCCCCGGCCAGCAGTTCCTGGCAGTCCTCTTCGAGAAACTCCTGCAGCGTGGTGCCGGCGAGGTCCGCCACGGGGCGTCCCAGGAGGGTGCAGAATGCCGGGTTGGCCGACTGCAGCTGTCCCCCGGCATCGGTCAGCACCATCCCGATGGGGGCCGCCCCCACCACCCCTTCGAGTTGTGCCTCCCGGGCCCGCAGTCGCTCCTCGGTGGCCATCAGGCCGGTTTCGTCATCGAGTTCGACCAGTAGGTGGCCGGTATCGGCAGAGGTGCCGGCCAGGGGTGTGAGCGCGAGGCGCAGCTGCAACGGGGGGGATGTCTCCTCCCCCCGATAAGTGAGGCGTAGTTCCCGGAACCCTCCGGTGCGGAGGCAGGATTCGATGGACTCCCGGTTGCCGGTATTGGGCCCCCCGGC
This sequence comes from Gammaproteobacteria bacterium, assembly GCA_028694565.1. Classification (GTDB taxonomy): domain Bacteria; phylum Pseudomonadota; class Gammaproteobacteria; order DSM-26407; family DSM-26407; genus Thioalbus. The sequence continues at coordinate 17,580 of JAQVKR010000003.1, forward strand.
GAGGACCTCCACGAGCGGTTTCCCGGCGAGCAGTTCCGGTTCCTCGGCCAGCAGGCGGCCAGCGGCTGGGTTCGCCTCCACCACCCGGAATTCGCCGTAGGCATCGAGGATAATCAGCGCTGTGCCAGCAGCGCGCGCTGCAGCGGCGCGTAGCCGGCGTGGCAACTCCCGGACATGCAGTCCGGAGATGTCACGGACACTGACCACACAGCCGCCGGACACCGCATCATCCGAAGGGTTGCCGGGGAGGAGTGTGCACAGCACCTGCAGGACCCGGCCATTGTGGTCCAGAAGCTGGGTGATCTCATTCTCCAACACCGCCCCGCCGGCTGCCTGTTCCAGTTGTGACTCCAACTCGGCCTGTCTCCAGGCGGGAGTCAGTCTTGCCACCGGCTGGCCGAGAACATCCGCGGCCGGGTAGCCAAGCAACCGCTCGGCGGCCGGGCTCCAGGAGTCGATGTGCAGCCCGGTGTCTGTGGTGAAGACTGCGTCCCGAAGCTGCTCCCGGACATCCCCCGGCGGATCCCCATCGCTCTTGCCGGGGCCGGGCTCGGCCCCCTGCGGGCGTCCCGGATGGAGGCCGGTGTCAGCCGCGACCGTGCGCACCCGCTCGAGGGTACGTTGGCCGGTGGCCAGGCGGAGGTGGAAGCGGCGCGTGCGGATTAGGTCCAGGGGCAGCAACAGGAGGAGGAAGAGGACGGCCAGCAGGACGCTGCCCCGCAGCCAGAGGTGCCAGATGTCCTGCTGTACCGTGTCCGGGTTCCGGATCAGGCGCAGCGTCTGGTCGCCGACCGGGTTGTCGGTGGTAATCGGTCCGGCGGCGCCGGCCCGGGTCAGAAGCTGTTGAAACCACGCCGGGGGAGGGGTGCCCGCCGGTGCTCTCCCTGCGCGGGCGATGATCTCCTCCTGCTGCCGGAGCTGCGCCTCGCGATAGACCGGCAGGGCCGCCACGAACGCCTGCAGCATAAGGTTCCGGGCAGGTGCGTCAGGCGCGGCCGCCAACGCCGCTCCCAGGCGCGCGCCTTCCCGGTGCTGGTGTCCGAACGCAGCGTAACGGTCCCAAGCGGCGAGCACTGCCAACCCCAGGATGCTGGCGAGCAGCCATCCGGCGAGAACGGCCAGGAAGACCCGGAAAGGCGTATAGGGTTGAACCACGGCTAGGCTGGTCGGTGGTGTCGGTTCAAATCAGCAACTCCGGACGGCCCACGTTGATATCGATGACGCTGATGTCGGCGCCGGCTAGCTTGATCCCGAGCAGGTTGAGAAGGAATTCCAACAGGGGATCCAGCGCCGTCAGAATCGGAGTCAGCAGGGCTGTAACGAGGTCGAGCAGACCTTGGGTGGATCCAAGCCCGAGGAGATTGAGCACCGGCTGCAGGAGCAGACCGAGCAGCGCGCCCAGGATTGTGTGGTCATCGAACTCAACGACCAGATTGTTGGCCAGGCTGTAGAGAAGGTTGCTCAAGGCCGAGCCAAGGGCGTTGTTGTCCGTTGACTGGGTGCCCGGGATGGTCTCGAAGACCATCTCACCGGGAGTCAGCGGGGACTGGCCGAGTCCCAGGTCGGCATGGGCCGTGATTCCGAGCAGGCCCAAAAGGTCTACCACCCGGCTGGGTATGATTTCCGGATTCAGCTTGCTCATATCGTCGAAACGGCCAACACCGATGCGGAGCGCCTGGGCCACGTGGCCGACCACGGCGGCGTGGCCCTGGTCACGGCATTCGAAGCGCTCGAATCCGGCCCGTGTGACCGGTGCGTCAATCACCAGATCGAGGTTGATCAGACCACTGCCGGGGTTCAGGGACAGCAGGCCGAGCACGCCCAGGTGCAGTTCCAGGTTGATCTGCGCCGACCGGGCGCGGGTGAGCCACTCCCCGTCGGAGTCGCGGCCGGCGGGGCCGACGGCGATCCGGGGCGGATCGATGATGTACAGTTTAAGGGATGCGGTAGCCACACCCGGTATGTTGATGGGCAAACCCACTTCCACGGCATGGCGGGCGTTGGCCACCTGGGCGCCCAGCATGACGAGGTCTAGGACGTTGATCTGGGCATTCAGCGCCGCGTTGCCGCCGGGCAGGTCCAGCCGCAGGAGGTCGCCCAGGCGCAAGTGCAGGTCGGAGTCCACCGCGATGGCATCAGCCACGTTGAGCAGGGTGGCGGCGACGGTGTGCTGGTCAGGGTCGCGGGAGAGGGCGTTGGCAGCCAGGACCACGAAGTCGCGGATGCCAATCTCCAGATCCAGCAGTTCGTCCACCGTGCCCACCGTGGCGTCCGCCTCGATGAGGTCGAGGAGGGTCAGGTGGGCGTCGGCTATGCCCCGGTAGGAGACGGCATCGAGGTTGAGGGAGGTGCCCAGCAGGCCGCCGAGAATGGCGTTCAGCAACGGCGAGGTGGTGGTGTCGATGCGGGCCAGGAAGGAGCCCACCTCGAGGGTGCCCACCGTTTCGGACCCCGCCACGGCCACGGCGTCGAGGTCGAGAACGCCGCCCAGTTCACCGGGGATGATCAGGCTGCGGGGGATGGTGAGTGGGGCACGCACCTCCACGGCGAAGGGCGTGCCCGGCGTCGGGCGAAAGTGGCGTCGCCCGTTGCCGTCGGTGAAGACCTCGCCCACGCGAATCCGGAGCGCGTTGATATCACCCGTATAGCCGTTGCGTTGCGCCGAGGCGCGGGCCGCCGCCGAGGCCCGGATCAGGGGCGTGCCGCCGCCGGCCGGGGCGCAGTTCTCCATGGCCAGGCTCGCCTCGAGGGCGGCCAGGTCGGCCACCATTTGCAGCTTGCGCTGTTCCCAAAAGATGCGCCCCACGTCCACTACCAGGGCGGTGACCAGGATCACTGCGAGCAGGGCGCCGGCGGCCAGTATGGTGATGGCGCCGGCCTGTCCTCGGGGTGATGGGCAGGCTCTCATGTCCCTGTATCTCATACCTCGAAACCCGTAAGTGGATCCCCGTCAGTCCTTGATGAAGCTGTCGCGGGTATAGAAGTCGGGGATCGGGTGCTCGAAGCTTTTCAGGTAGCGGGCATAGCTGCGGCTGGCGGCTTCTCCGGTCTGGGGGTGGGCCGCGCCGGCGGCCTGTCCGCTGCACTGGAAATCGAG
>JAQVKR010000259.1 GCA_028694565.1 Gammaproteobacteria bacterium
CCCTGAACGGACCTTGTGCTCCTGCAACAGCAGGAGCAGATCCAGCAGCGCCCGCAGCCAGCGGTTGAGTGCGGCGGTCATAGCGCCAGCCTCTCTGCCGGCAGCGTGCGCACCGTCCTCGCCACCGGCTCCAGGCGTCCGTCCACCAGCCGGTAGCCGCGCTCGGCCCGCCGCGCCATCTCCATGTCGTGGGTCACCAGCACCACGGCCACCCCGGCCTCCCGGCGCAACTGGTCGATGAACTCCATCAGTTCGGCGCCGGTGGCGGGGTCCAGATTGCCGGTCGGTTCGTCGAGCAGGAGGATGCGGGGCTCGTTCACCAGCGCCCGGGCAATGGCCACCCGCTGCTGCTGGCCGCCGGAGAGCTGCAGGGGACGGTGCTCGGCACGATCGGCGAGCCCCACCTGCGCCAGGCAGGCCATGGCCCGGTCCCGGCGCGCGGCGCGCTCCAGCCCCGGGTTGTAGTCCAGCGGCAGCTCCACGTTGCGCCGGGCGCTCATCCGGTCCAGCAGGTGGAATTTCTGGAACACGAACCCCAGGGTGCGACTGCGGAACGCGGACAGGGCGGCATCGTCGATCCGGCTCACGTCATTGCCCCCGATCAGCACCTGGCCGGAATCGGGCTGATCGAGGCAGCCGAGGATATGCAGCAGGGTCGACTTGCCGGAGCCCGAGGGTCCGATGATGGAGACGTAGTCACGGTCATGAATGGCCAGATCCACCCCGCGCAGCGGCTCGATCAGCTGATCGCCCACGCGGAAGCGCTTCGCCACCTGGCACAGCTCCAGCGCCGCAACCGGGCCGCGGGCCCGGCTCATTGGCGATACACGACCTGGTTTTCCGGATTCGACCATTCGCCCATCACCTCCACCTGCTCGCGATCCTGCACCCCGAGCTGCACCCCGACCGGGCGAACGCCGCTCTCGCCGTTCACCCAGACCAGGGTGTCCCCCGCCTGCCGGATGCGGTCCACCTCGCTCTGCCAGCGCTCCAGCACCTCGGCCTCGGGGTTGTAGAGCAGCGCGCGCAGCGGAATCAGCCGCGCCACCTCCCGGGTCCCGGCATCGACACGGACCTGGGCGGTCATCCCCGGCAGCAGCCGGTGCCCCGGGTTGCCCGCGCTCACCAGCACCTCGTAGTAGGTCACCCCGCCGCGGTCCTCGCCGCCCCGGCGGATGGCCGACACCTCGCCGCCGAACTCCTCGCCGCCATAGGCCTCGACGCTGAACCGGACCGGCTGCCCGATCCGGACCTTGCCGATGTCGGACTCGGTGACCGCCACGCGGATTTCGATCTGATCGAGGCTCGGCGCCAGCTGGAACAGGGGCTTGCCTCCCACTCCGGCAACCGGTTCGCCGGGCTCGGCGCCGACGGTGAGCAGCACCCCCCCGATGGGGCTGCGTACCGTGCAGCGCCCCAGGTTCTCCCGGGCCTGCTGCTCCCGCAGCAGCGCCTGCCGCACCCGCGCCTCGGCCATCGCCTGCTGGGCCTCCAGCTCCTGGCGGGCGGCGGCGGCCTTTTCCAGCTCCTGGCGGGGGATCAGGTCCTCGCGATAGAGGCGCTCCGCCCGGTCATGCTCCTGCTGGGCCTGGACCAGGCGTGCCCGCACCCCGGCCGTCTCGGACTGTGCCGCGACCCGCTGGGCATCGGCCTCCTGCAGCGCCAGCCGGTAGTCCCGGTCATCCACGATGGCCAGCACCTCGCCGCTCTCGACCCGGCCCGAGGAGCCGGTCAGCACCTCGCGGATGATCCCGCTCACCTGGGCGAATACGGGCAGCTGCCCGCGGGCCCGCAGATGGCCCGTGGCACGCACCTCGAGATGGATGCTCCCCGGCTCCACGGCCGCGCTCTCCAGGCCCGGCCCCGGCCCCCTGTCGCCGTCCAGTCCGGCAATGATGACCAGCAGCGCGAACAGCACCCCGAAACTGGTTCCCGCCCGGCCGGAGAAGGAAAGGCCGCGGAACCAGGCGGCGAACCGCGGCAGCGGCCGTGTTCCGGAACCGGTTGCCGTCATGGCGCCACGCTCCCGGCATCCTCGCCGTAGAGGTTGTCCATGGAGCCGAGCGACCAGTACAGACGGGCGATGGCCCCCTGCAGGTCGTACTGCGCGACCACCCGCTGGGCCATGGCATTGCGGTAGTTCGATTCCGCCGCGGAGAGGTCGTAGAAGGTGCGGATACCCTCCTTGTAGCCCTTGCGGGCGAGCTTGAGATCGAGTTCGCTGGCGGCCAGCACCTTGCCGGCGAGGCGCAGACGCTCGCTGGCTTCGCGGTAGCGCTGCTGGGCGTCGCGCACGTCGGTCGCCACCCCCAACTGGAGATCGCGCAGGCGCTCCTGCTCCTGGATGAGCTGGGCGCGCGTCTCGCCGACCCGGTTGCTGCGCAGGCCGCCGTCGAAAAGCGACCACCGCACCTGCACGCCGAGGCCGTAATTGGCGGCGGCGTCCTGGTCCTCGTAGCGCTGGACGCTGTAGTTGGCGAACAGGTTGACCGAGGGCCGGTACTCCGCCCGTTCCTTCTGCACCGCCGCCCGGGTGGCGGCGATGGCGCGCTGCTGCGCCTCCACCTCGGGCCGGCGGCCCATGGCCCGCTCCACCAGGGCGTCCAGCTCCGACACCAGCCGTCCCGGATCGGCCAGCCGGCTCTTGCGCGACAGCTCCAGCGGCGCCCCGTCGGGCGCCACGCCCACGGCCCGCCGCAGGGCCAGGCGCGAGAGCTGCAACTCGTTTTCGGCCCGGGTCAGTTCCACCTCCGCCTGGCCCAGATCGGCCTCGGCCCGGGCCACGTCCCCTACCGTGCCGCGCCCCGCCTCGTGCAGGGTGCGGGCCAGCTTCACCGCCTCGCGCTTGCGTGAGCGGCTTTCCCGCTCGACCCCCACCAGCTCCTCCGCCTTGAGGATGTTGAAATAGGCGGAGACCACGTTCAGGACCGTCTCGTTCTCGGTGCCCGACAACGCGGCGCGGGCGGCGCCGAGGCGCTCCTCGGCGGAGCGCACCCCCCCGTTGCGGCGGCCGAAATCCACCAGCATGTACTCGGCGCTGACCGCCGCGCTGGTGCGGGTGAAGCCGGTCATGTCCGCGTCGGGATTCGCCACGTAGACCCGGCCCAGGCCGGGATCGATGGCGGAGAAATCGAGATAGGAGCGGGACTCCCGCGGAGTCGCGGCATTCAGGGTGACCTGCTCGATCCGGCCCTCGACGGAAACTTTCGGATAGTAGCCCGCCTGCTGCTGCCCGAGACGGGCATCCGCGGCCTTGAGCGCGCCCCGGGCCACGCCCATCTGCGGATTTTCCGCCAAGGCCATCTCGATGAGCTGCTCGAGACGCAGCGCCGTGGGCTCCTCCCCGGCCATGGCCGGGGAGGAGGCCGGCAGAAGCGCCAGGAGAAGAAAGCAGCCGGCCGCGAACCGCGCTGCCCCCCCCGCGGACGGGGCGCGCGATGAATCACCGCTGGCGGAGAATTCCCGGAACGTCAACAAGCGCTGCTACCCTCGGCATCATGGGTGAAGCGGACCGCTGCGGCTCATCGAGGCGCGGCGCGCGCCGGCGCCATGCCGGAGGGCGGCTCCAGGGAGATGAACCCGGCCCGCCTCCGACATGCGGGTCGCCATCCGCACCCGTGATCAAATTCGGTCGTTGCTGCGAAAACTCGGGATGGAGGGGGATGACCAAGAGCTTGTGGATATACCCCCCGCGGCCGCGGCCGCCCCTGGAACGCCCCGGCGGGGCTGCTTCGCGCGGGGGGTATATTCACAAGCTCTGTGCTGCCAGTCCCTGTGCCAGGTCGATCCCGGCCATCCTTCGAGATGGCGCTGATCCCCCGGGGAGGGAGGACCGGCGCCAAAAGCACGAAGCAGCCCTTACACCAGGGTCATCACGGAGCCGAGCAGGCCGCCGACCAGGTCCAGCACGTGTCCGACCAGGCCGGTCACGGTGGAGATGACGGAACCGAGGATTGCTTCGAGGTTCAGGCTAGCGCTAATCATGATTTTGCCACTCCCTATCCAATGGTTTTAATGTTGCGCTGATGCGCAGTTGAGCCGCGGTCGTCCGGACTTAGCCGAGCAGACCGCCGAGCAGGCTGCCCAGGAGTCCCTGAACCAGCCCCAGCACCGGGCCGAGCAGACCCAGAACCGTATCAAGCAGACCACCGAGCAAATCGCCAAGACCCAGCATGTTCACCTCCTTGCGTTGAGTTTTCCGTTGAGTTGGTGGAGTCGAATCGGGGTGCACGCCGACAACCCCACGCCCCGGATACTAATCATCCCGGCCCGGCAGGGTCAACGTTTTTGTGATGCAGTTCTCATTTCTCGATTGATCTGGATCAATCAACGTTCACGGCGGGAACGATTCCAGGCCCATGCCGCAGCCCATGAACAGCCTGGCCGGCGGAGGTCGGCGACAGCGGCGGAAAGCGAATCCCCGCGCCCGGTTCGGGCGGGTTCGGGCGGGTTCGGGCGGGTTCGGCGAGGGCCGGCGCGGCGCCGGCAATCCTGCGCGGTCCGGAACGGCCGGGGGCGGCCGGTTCGCGGTGGCGGGCGAGGCGCCCAGGGTGGCGGGGCGCGCTCCAGGCCGCCTCGCCCGGAAGCAGGGCGCGCCGGACATTGGCGGTGAGACCGGGATCGCTGAACGGCGGGCCGCCGTCGGCCGCCATCCGCCGGAGATTCTCCCGCATCCGGCTCCACTGGGCGTCGGAACAGCCCGGGGCGGC
>JAQVKR010000260.1 GCA_028694565.1 Gammaproteobacteria bacterium
ACCCCGTGCGCATCCAGAGATCCCGCGACCGGGCCCATGAAGTGATCCGCCTGCCGGCCTTCGAGCAGGTCCGCCGCGACCCGGTCCTCTACGCCCACGCCTCCCGCCTGCTGCACCTCGAGACCAATCCGGGCAACGCCCGCACCCTGGTCCAGCGCCACGGCGACCGCGACGTCTGGATCAACCCGCCGCCCATCCCCCTGAGCACCCGGGAGCTGGACGCGGTCTTCGATCTCCCCTACACGCGGGTGCCCCACCGGGACTACGGCCAGGCGCGGATTCCCGCCTACGAGATGATCCGCTTCTCGGTGAACATCATGCGCGGCTGTTTCGGCGGCTGCACCTTCTGCTCCATCACCGAGCACGAGGGGCGCATCATCCAGAGCCGCTCGGAGCAGTCGATCCTGCACGAGATCGAGGAGATCCGGGACAAGACCCCCGGCTTCACCGGGGTCATCTCCGACCTCGGCGGCCCCACCGCCAACATGTACCGGATGGCCTGCCGCAGCGAGGCGATCGAGGCCGCCTGCCGGCGCCTCTCCTGCGTCTACCCGGAGATCTGCGAAAACCTGGGCACCGATCACGGCCCCCTGGTGCGCCTCTACCGCGGGGCGCGCGGCCTGCCGGGCGTGAAGCGGGTCTTCATCGCCTCGGGGCTGCGCTACGACCTGGCGGTGCGCTCACCGGAGTACGTGCGGGAACTGGTGACCCACCATGTGGGCGGGTACCTGAAAATCGCCCCCGAACACACGGAAGCCGGCCCGCTGTCGAAGATGATGAAGCCCGGCATCGGCACCTATGATCGCTTCAAGGAGATGTTCGACCGGTTCTCGAAGGCGGCGGGCAAGGAGCAGTACCTCATCCCCTACTTCATCGCCGCCCACCCCGGCACCACGGACGAGGACATGCTGGAGCTGGCCCTGTGGCTGAAGCGCAACGGCTACCGCGCCGACCAGGTACAGGCCTTCCTGCCCTCCCCCATGGCGCTGGCCACCGCCATGTACCACAGCGGCATGAACCCGTTGCGGAAGGTGGGACGCGGCAGCGAACCGGTCAGCGCGCCGAAGGGGCTGCGCCAACGCCGCCTGCACAAGGCCTTTCTCCGCTACCACGACCCGGAGAACTGGCCGCTGCTGCGCGAGGCGCTGAAACGCATGGGCCGGGCCGACCTCATCGGCAACGGCAAGCGCCACCTGGTGCCCGCCTGGCAGCCGGCCGGCACCGGCGGTCGCGGCGAGGGCCAGCGCGCGCCGCGCGCCAGGCCGGGGGACAAACCTTTCCGCACCCAGCATGCCGGGCTGCCGCGGACACCGGCCGCCCCCCGCGCCGGAAAGGAGCGCAAGCCCGCGCGCCGCGGCAAGCCGACGGCCCGCGGCACCCCACGGGGCTGACCGGCGCAAGCCGGGGCGCCCCGCCCCGGGACATCCGCCCCGCCCCTCGCGGGGTTCGCGCCGACACGCCGGCGCCTGGTCGCCAAATCCCACACCGCTGCGGCACATCCCACGCTTCGGCCACGCCCACACAATCGCAACGTGCTGTTTTGCATGAATTAAAAAACTGGCACGCCCCCTGCTTATCACATTGACATCCGTCAATCACCCCGGGCAAAGGGACCGACCCGCAGACCCGGACTCAGGGAGGAAGAGATGATGATCGCACGCAGAATCTCCGGCTGGCTGGTCACCCTGCTGGCACTCGCGGCCTGGGCCGCGCCGGCCGCCGCCGCACCGCAGGTGGTGGTTACCGTGCCACCGCTCTACAGCCTGGTTGAGAGCCTGATGGAAGGGGTGGGAAAACCGGAACTGCTCTACGACCGTCCCGAGGATCTGGAGTCCAATCGGCTCAACGCCACGCGCACGCTGGAACTCGTCACCGCCGACATGGTGGTCTGGGTCGGGCCGGAGCTGGAACGCTCCCTGGCCACGGCACTCGCCGATATGCCCCACGTCCGCGCCAACGTGGTCACGGTGGGCCGCCATCTGCCGCTGCTGCATGCCGCCCCCGGCAGCCGCTGGACGAGCGTCGTCGATGAAACCGGCACCGCCCACGACCCCCAGTTCTGGCTCGATCCGCGCCTGGCGGTGATGGCGGTCCGCCATATCACCCCGCAACTGGTGAAGATGGACCCGGACAACTGCGATACCTACCTGGACAACGAGATTCGCCTGCTCGGCCAGCTGCGGAAGATGGAACAGGATCTCCATACGCGGCTCGCCCCCCTGCGGGGACGGGCGGTGGCGCTGGCCCCGGATGCGCCCCGCTACCTGGCCTGGCGCTTCGGCCTGGTCGATGCGCGCCTTGACAGCACCGCGGCCAATGCCGATGTGGCGGTCCTCGAGTTGGACGCGCTGGGTTACGGCGCGCTGCGGGATGGCGGGAGCTACTTCACCCTCATGGAGCGCAACCTGAACACGCTGCTCGCCACCCTGGAGCCGGCAGCCGCCCCCCTGGTGCGCACCGCCTCCCGGATGACCGTCGTCCCGGCAATGTGAGACCGTGCCGAAGCGGGACGCCCGGACGGGCGTCCCGCCTCAGCGTTCCTCCCACTCCGACAGCGCCGAGCGCGCCGAGCGATCCAGCTCGTCCCGCGCCAGCTTGGCTTCCTCCCGCGGATCGGCCGGCCCCTCCGCCGCGCCCAGCCGGGCATTGACACGCAGCCCGGCCACCAACAGGCCCAGCAGGATCAACAGCCCCCCGGGCCAGTAGGCCCAGGGCGCCCTGAGCGCACCGAGGCACCACCATCCCGACGCAAGATAGATCAGGGGCAGAGACTCATAGAGAGGTGCTGGCAACCAGAGCATGGCGGACGTCCCTGTCGACCAAGAGTGAACTGGTTCACAGTTTAGACCATCCCGAGGCAGCAGCCCAGGCCACCGGCCCGGCAGGGCGGGCGAGGCGCGATACCGGGGGCGGGGATGGAGGAAAACGCACCAGGGAGAGGCCTCCCCGGGGATTGTGCACCGCAATAAGGCGTCTTGGTGACGGCCGGTTCACCGGCTCACTTGCAGCGCAGGCAACACCAGGGGTTCATGGGACAGACCAGCAGCGCGCCGAGAATCACCACCACGATGGCGGGCAACAGGACGTAGAAGAGGTGCACGGCTCCCATGAAGACCTCCCTGCGGCGGCGTCTGGTGTATTGATCGGACAGGCCCCTCCCGCCGCCGGGCTGCCGGAGGGCTCTGATCAACGAATGAGCCAAAAATACCCGAGCAAGAAATACGCCACTCCAGGCACCGTCACCCAGGCGCCCGCGCCGCAGCGGAAGGGCGGCTTCATCACCAGCCGGGCTTTGGGGTAGACTCCGGCCCATGAAGGATGTCGCCACCCCAACCCGCATCGTCACCCTGGGCCGCCGGGCCCTGCACGGGCTGGAGATCGGCGGGCTGCTGGTGATCGCCCTGGCCACCCTGGTGGCCGGATTCCAGGAAGTCCACACCATGGTCGCGGCCCGCCACGTCGGCCTGGCGGATCTGCTCCTGCTGTTCATCTACCTCGAGGTGCTCACCATGGTGGGCGTCTACCTCGAGTCGGGCGCCCTGCCCATCCGCATGCCGCTGTACATCGCCATCGTGGCGCTGGCCCGGCACCTGATCCTGGACATGAAGTCGATGTCGCAGTGGGACATCATCGCCGCCGCGCTGGCGATCCTCATCATCGGCGTCGCCGTGCTGGTCATCCGCTACGGCCACCTGCGCTTCCCGTATCTGAGCCGCGGCGACAGCACGGACGGGGAAGCCCCGGAGCGCTGAAACGCGACTCCGATCACCCGGGGCCGGGCGGCGCGGGTTCAACCGCCGTCCGTCACGGGCTCTTTTCGGGCAGGGAGATGTTCAGCTCCAGCACCGAGTAGTCCCCGTCCTTCTCCAGGTTCACCCGGACATCGCCCGGATCGATGGGCACGTACTTGCGGATCACCTCCAGGATGTCCTTCTGCAGCAAAGGCAGGTAATCGGGACCGCTGCGCTGCAGGCGCTCGTGGGCCACCACGATCTGCAGCCGCTCCTTGGCGATGCTGGCGGAGTTCTTGCGCGAGGTACGGAAGTAGTCGAGCCAACCCATGGCGTCAGGTCCCGAACAGCCGGCGGAGCAGTCCCTTCCTCTCCCCGTTCATGTGGCGGTGGGGCCGCTCCTCGCCGAGAAACCGGGCCACCACGTCGGCGTAGGACCGGCCCGCGTCGCTGGACTCCTCCAGGATCACCGGCACCCCGGCGTTGGAGGCCTGGAGCACGCTCTGGGATTCCGGAATCACGCCGAGCAGGGGGATGCCGAGAATCTCCAGCACGTCGTCCACGCCCAGCATCTCGCCCCGGGCGACCCGCTGGTGGGAGTAGCGGGTGAGCACCAGGTGTTCCCGGATGGGCGCGTCGCCCTGCACGGCGCGGCGCGACTTGCTGGCCATGATGCCGAGAATGCGGTCGGAGTCCCGCACCGAGGAGACCTCGGGGTTGGTCACCACCAGCGACTCGTCGGCATAGTACATGGCGGCAAAGGCCCCGTGCTCGATCCCCGCCGGGGAGTCGCAGACGATGTAGTCGAACTCCCGGCCCAGATCCTCCAGCACCCGGCCCACGCCCTCCAGGGTCAGGGCCTCCTTGTCGCGGGTCTGGGAGGCGGGCAGGATGTGCAGGTTCTCCACCCGCTTGTCGCGGATGAGGGCCTGGTTCAGGCTCGCCTCGTTGTTTATGACGTTGACGAAATCGTAG
>JAQVKR010000261.1 GCA_028694565.1 Gammaproteobacteria bacterium
TGTCAGTAGCTGGCGTCGAGGGTGGTGGTGTGGGTGCGCAGCTCCAGCCCCGGCTCCTTGACCTGCAGCTCCATGCGCAGGCACTCGTGGGGCTGAATGGACATCAGTATCCAGTTGGGCTTGAGGCGGTCGATGGGCGTCTCCCGGAACAGCTGCTGGGGCGGATGCTTGAAGCGGATGGAGACCACCGAGCTGTCGCGGGCCATGCGCTTGCCGGTGCGCAGGAAGAAGGGGACGTTGCGCCAGCGCCAGTTGTCGATGTAGAGCTTCAGCGCGGCGAAGGTCTCGGTGGTGCTGCCCGCCGGCACGCTCTCCTCCTCCAGGTAGCCGGGCAGCCGGTCCCCGTTCACCTGGCCGGCGGCGTACTGGGCGCGGAAGGCCTGCGCATGGACCGCGCCGGGGGCGATGGGACGGATCGACTTCAGCACCTTCACCTTCTCGTCGCGCAGGCTCTCGGCGTCGAGGCACGCCGGCGGCTCCATGGCCACCAGGGTCAGCATCTGCAGCAGGTGGCTCTGGATCATGTCGCGCAGGGCGCCGGCGCCGTCGTAGTAATCGGCGCGGCCGCCCACCCCCACGCTCTCCGAGTGGGTGATCTGGACGTGGTCGATGTAGTTGCGGTTCCAGAGCGGCTCGAGCATCAGGTTGGCGAAACGGAACACCAGGATGTTCTGCACCGTGCCCTTCCCGAGGTAGTGGTCGATGCGGTAGATCTGCTCCTCGTCGAAATCCCGGTGCAGGTGCCGCTCCAGGGACTGGGCGCTCTCCAGGTCGTAGCCGAAGGGCTTTTCCACCACCAGCCGGCGCCAGCCCTCCCCGTCACGCGACAGGCCCGCGGTCCCCAGGGCGTGGCTCACCGGGGCGAAGTCCGCCGGCCGGATGGCCATGTAGAAGACCACGTTGCGGGGCAGGCCCGGATCATGCCCGAGGGTTTCGCGCAGGCGGGCGAAGGTGTCGGGCTGATCGAGATCGCCGCGGAAAAAGCGCACCCGGCGCAGCAGCGCCTCCAGCGCCACGGGGTCGGGCTCGCCGCGCAGCCGCTCCCTCAGCCCCGCGGTCACCTCGTCGCGCCACTGCGCATCGCTCCATTCGCGCCGCCCCACGCCCACCAGCGCGGTTTCGCCCGGCAGCCGGCCGGCCTGCTCCAGGTGGTAGAGCGCCGGCAGCAGCTTGTTGCGCGCCAGGTTGCCGGTGGCGCCGAAGATTACGAACGTGCAGGGTTCCATGGCTCTGGTTCTTTCCGTTGGACCGCGGAGGGCCCTGACCCGAATTAACCGCAGATTAGCGTTGATTGGCGCGAATGTTTAGACGGGCGGCGCCGGTCCGCGGTTCAGTCCTTTCCGTCACCGGCATCCGCTTTCCGCATGCTGTGGCCGCCGAAGGCGTTGCGCATCACCGAGAGCAGGCGGTTGGCGTAGTCGGCGCCGCCCTGGCTGGTGAAGCGGCTGTGCAGCGCCAGGGTCATGACCGGCGCCGGAATGCCCTGTTCGATGGCCTCGATGGCGGTCCAGCGCCCTTCGCCGGAATCGGAAACCACCGGGGCGATGGACTGCAGGCCGGTGTCCTGTGCCAGGGCGTCCGCGGTCAGGTCCAGCAGCCAGCTGCGCACCACCGAGCTGTGGCGCCAGAGCTCGGTCACCTGGGCCAGGTCGAGGCCGAACTCGGTCTTGTTCTCCAGCAGCGCCAGCCCCTCGGCCAGAGCCTGCATCATGCCGTACTCGATGCCGTTGTGAACCATCTTGGTGAAGTGGCCGGCGCCCACGGGGCCGACATGGGCCCAGCCGCGGTCCGGGGCCGGGGCCAGCACCCGCAGCGCCGGCTCCACCTGGGCCACCGCCGCGGGAGTTCCGCCCACCATCAGGCAGTAGCCGTTCTCCAGGCCCCAGATGCCGCCGGAGGTGCCGGCATCGACGAGCTCGATATCGCGGCCGCGCAGGAGGGCGGCGCGGCGCAGGGTGTCGTGATAGTTGGCGTTGCCGCCGTCCACCACCACGTCACCCGCCTCCAGCAGGGAGAGCAGGTCCTGCAGGGTCTGCCCGGTCGCCTCTCCGGCGGGGACCATCAGCCAGACCACCCGCGGGGGCTGCAGGGCCGCCACCGCCTCGGCCAGCGAGGCGGCGGGCAGGAGCCCGGTCTCCTCGGCCAGCGCGGCGGTGGTCGCGGGCGTGCGGTTGTAGCCCACCACTTCGATGCCGCCCCGGCGCAGCCGGCGGGCCATGTTGCCGCCCATCTTGCCCAGTCCCACGAGTGCCATCCGCATGTCTGTTGCTCCGGTTGCGCTGTTATCGGTATCCGACCCGTCCGGGCCGGGAGTGTTCCGCGCGGTGTTGCGGCGCGGTGCACGGGGAACCGCGCGACAACAGTATAGACAGGTCATCTTGACACTCCGGGTGCGGGATGGGAGATTCATCGAACGGACCTCCTCAACTCCGGGGCAGGGCCATTCAGAGCCGCGGGAGAGTCGGTATGCCGGGCGCATCCGCCCCGGCATGGACATGCCGCCTGTTGTGGGATCGTGCGTCTCTGCCAACGGAACGGTGCACCCAGGGATTCCTTTCATGCCCAGCATCCTCTTTGTAACCAGCGAGGCCGTGCCGTTCGTCAAGACCGGCGGGCTGGCCGACGTGAGCGGCAGTCTCCCGCCGGCCCTCAAGGAGGCGGGCGCCGACGTGCGGCTGTTGCTGCCCGCCTACCGGAGCGTGCTGGAGCAGGCGGGGGCGCCGGAGCGTGTGGCCGAGCTGACGCTGCCCGGCGTGGCGTGGCCGGCGGGGATCCTGGCCACGGAGCTGCCCGGCAGCGGCGTGCCGGTGTGGCTGCTGGACTGCCCGGAGCTGTACGACCGGCCGGGCGGGCCCTACGGGGACGAGACCGGCGCGGACTGGCCCGACAACGCCCTGCGCTTCGCCGCCCTGGCGCGGGCCGCGGTGGCGCTCAGCGACGGGCTCGTGGCGGGCTGGCGCCCGCAGCTGGTGCATTGCCACGATTGGCAGAGCGGCCTGGTGCCGGTGCTGCTGGCCGATCTTCCCGCGCGCCCGGCCACGGTCTTCACCATTCACAATCTCGCCTACCGCGGGCTGTTCAGCCGCCTCGATTTCGACCGGCTGGGGCTGCCGGAGTCGCTCTGGTCCATGGAGGGACTGGAGTTCTACGGCGATTTCTCCTTCCTCAAGGGAGGGCTGCTGGCCAGCGACTGGATCTCCACCGTCAGTCCCACCTACGCCCGCGAGATCCTCACGCCCGAGTTCGGCTGGGGGCTGGAGGGCGTGCTCGGCAGCCGCATGGAGCACCTGCTCGGCATTCTCAACGGCATCGATACCGGGGTGTGGGATCCCGCCACCGATCCGCTCATCGCCGAGAACTACGGCGCCGGGCGCCTGGGGGGCAAGCGGGTGAACAAGCTGGCCCTGCAGCAGCGCTACGGGTTGCCGGCGGAGCCCGAGGTGCCGGTGGTGGGCTTCATCGGCCGGCTGGTGGATCAGAAGGGGGTGGATCTCATCCTCGATGCCCTGCCGGCGCTGGAGGGCGAGGCGCTGCAACTGGTGGTGCTCGGCAACGGCGATCGGGAGCTGGAGCGGCGGCTGCTGGACGCGGCCGCGGCGTCCCCGCACCGCATCGGCGTGGAGATCGGCTACGACGAGTCGCTGGCCCACCTGATCGAGGCCGGCTCGGACCTGTTCCTGATGCCCTCCCGGTTCGAGCCCTGCGGCCTCAACCAGATGTACAGCCAGCGCTACGGCACCGTGCCGGTGGTCCACCGGGCGGGTGGGCTGGCGGATACCGTGGTGCCGGTGGAGCGGGCCGCGCTGGAGCGGGAGGAGGCCACCGGCTTCGTCTTCGCCCCGGCCACCGCCCAGGCGCTGGCGGTCACCCTGCGCTGGGCGCTGCTCTGCTACCACCAGCCGCGGATCTGGGAGCGGCTGGTGCAGGCCGGGATGGCGCGGGACTTCAGCTGGGCCCGCAGCGCCGAGGACTACCTCGCCCTCTACGAGCGCGCCATCGCCGCGCGGGGGTGACCTGCCGCAGCGAAAGGAAGCAGAAAGATAAAGATCTCGCCACGAAGGCATGAAGGGCACGAAGAAAAGCAAAAAGATAAAGTTAACCGCAGACTTACGTTGATTTGTAAACAAGAGGGTCCGGCGGCTATGGGGGCTTCGGTGTATCGGCCGGAGCGGGCGGTTGACCGCATCGCGTGGGAAATGCGGTGTCATTGCCGTGCCGGCCAATTCCTCCGCGGCCCCGTCAGTTCTCGTTCAACTCCATGAAAATCAACGTCAATCTGCGGTTTATTCGTCTTTCTTCGTGTCTTCGTGGTGAACGGTTTTTCCGGCGGCCGGTAGCGCTCAGGCGGCCTGGACGGGGATGCTGTCGCCGGTGCGCTTGATGTGGTTGTGCTCGTCCAGGTAGACCAGCGAGGGCTTGTGGCCCGCGAGCTCGGCGGCGTCCAGGATGGCGTAGGCGCAGATGATGACCCGATCGCCCGGATTGGCCTTGTGGGCGGCCGCGCCGTTCACCGAGATGACGCCGGAGCCGTCCTCGGCGCGGATGGCGTAGGTGGTGAAACGCTCGCCGTTGGCGAGGTTGTAGATGTGAATCTGTTCGTACTCTCGGATACCGGCGCGGTCCAGCAGCTGCCCGTCGATGGCGCAGGAACCCTCGTACTCCAGCTCCGAGTGGGTCACCCAGATCGGGAGAGCGTCGGGTAG
>JAQVKR010000262.1 GCA_028694565.1 Gammaproteobacteria bacterium
CCCGGTCGCCGCCCAGCCGGCGGATGCGCTGATCCTCCACGGCACGCAGCAGCTTGGCCTGGAGCTCGGGATCGAGCTCCGCGATCTCGTCCAGGAACAGGGTGCCGCCGCTGGCCTGCTCCATCAGACCGCGCCGCCGGCCCTTGGCGCCGGTGAAGGCGCCCGGCTCGTGGCCGAACAGCTCCGACTCCAGCAGTTCATGGGGCAGGGCGGCACAGTTGATCTCCACCAGCGGTCCGTCGGCACGGGTTCCGGCGTGGTGGAGGATGCGGGCGGCCAGTCCCTTGCCGGTGCCGGTCTCGCCGGTGATGACCAGGGCGCTGAAGGGCACCCGGGTGAGCCGTTCGAGCATTTTCCGGACCGACTGCGCCGCCGGACTGTGGCCGGCGAAGGAGGCGGGCGCGTAGCGGCGGCTGCGGGCGGCGGCCTCGTCGCGCAGGCGCCGCTGGGCCCGGGCGCTGCGGCCGGCGCCGGCCACCACCACGTCCAGCCGCTCCAGGTCGCAGGGCTTTTCCAGGAAGTCGTAGGCGCCCAGACGCAGGGCGCGCACCGAGTCCGGCACGCTGCCGTAGCCGGTGAGGAAGATCCACTCCCCGCCGCCGCGCGCCGGGGCGAGGCTTTCCAGCAGATCGAGCGCATTGCCGTCCGGAAGGCTCATGTCGCTGATGACCACCAGGGGCTCCAGCTGCTGCTCCACCAGGATCCGGCGCGCCTCGGCCAGGCTCCGGGCCAGCACCACCTCCCAGCCGCCGCGCAGGTAGTGGCGCTGCAGCTCGCTTCCAACCAGCGTCTCGTCCTCGATGACCAGCAATGTCTCACTCATCGGCATTCATCCCACAGCGCAAGCGCAGACTCACACGGGCGCCCCCCGGCTCGCTGGCGCCCAGCTCCAGGCGGCCATCCTGCTCCCGGGCGAAGCGCTGCGCCATGGCCAGGCCCAGGCCGGTGCCGCCCTCGCGCCAGCTCGCGAACGCCCGTACCCCGTCCTGCAGCAGCCCGGCGGGCAACCCCGGGCCGTCGTCGGCGACCGACAGGCACAGCTGGCCGGCCTCGCAGCCGGCCGTCACGCGAATGTGGCCCTCCCGCTCCCCGATGGCCTGGGCGGCGTTGAGCAGGAGATTGAGAACCGCCTGGCGCAGGCCGGCCTCCGGCAACCGGCAACACAGGCCCGGCGCGACCTCCGCGTCGAGCCGCACCCCTGGCGGCACCTGCAGCCGCACCAGCTCCAGCAGCTCCTCCAGCGTCCGGCCGATGTCCACCGCCACCGGCGGCTCCGGCGGCGTGCGGGCCTGGCCCAGCAGATCGTTGAGCAGCCGGGCGAGGCGCTTGATCTCGCCCAGTATCAGCTCGATCCGGTCCCGGTGGCCGGGATCGGAGAGATCCCGGTGCAGGCCGCTCAACGCCATCTGCACCCCCGCGAGGGGATTGCGCAGCTCATGAGCCACCCCGGCGGCCACCTCGCCCACCGCCGCGAGGCGCTCGGAGCGGGCCAGCTCCCGCTGCTGCTGGAGCAGGGTGGCGGTGGCGCGATGAACGGCGGCCTCGAGCGACTCCTGCCGTTCCCGGTGGTGCCGCTCCAGCTCCTGCAGCCGTTCGACCATGTGATTGTAATTCTCGAACACGGGGAGCAGGACGGGCGCGACGTTCTCGGTCGCCGCGCTCCGGTACTCCTGGCGCGCCAGGTGGGCCATGAGATCGCGCAGGTTGTTCAGCGGCAGCAGAATGCGGCGCCGGAGCAGGAACAGGAGCATCAGTCCGAGCAGCGGGATGACGACCGTGAGGGCCGAGGAGACCCGGAGCTCCAGCAGCGCGTTGTTCTGCACATCGCGCAGCAGGGCGTCGTGGGCGCGGTACTCGGCCACCAGCGCCGAGCGCAGCTCTCCCAGGGCGGCGATGAGCGCGGTTCTGGGATTGCGATTCAGATCGTCCAGCAGGATGCGGGCCCGGCGCAGGCGGGCCGCGGTGTCCTGCACCAGGCTGCCGTCACCGCCCAGCAGCTGATCCAGGTCCCTGCGCAATGAGCCGATATCCGTGTCGCCTGAATCCGCCGAGGTGTCGAGACTCTCCACCAGGGCTTCCTGGAGCCGCAGCCCGAGGTCCTGGAGCCGGTAGAGGTGAAGCTGGTGGGCGTGAATGGGATCGAGCCGCTCCAGGCTGCGCCAGGAGGCGCCCACCAGCAGCGCCAGGCTGCAGACCAGCAGGATGGCGGTGATGGCGGCGGGCAGCCAGGCGGAACGTAGTATCAGCGATCGAAGCATCAATGGCTGGCCATGGCGACGTCTCCATGCATTAAATCCCTGCAGCCGGGTGCTTGCAAACATTCGCGGCGCCTCGTTGGATTCTCCCGGACAAGCGGGGTTTCCCGGATTGACCCGGGACCCCGGCGCGGATCCCATGCAGGGTCCCTGCCAACCGGGAATTCCAGCGCCGGCACCGCTTCCGGCGCGCCGGGAGAGGATGAAGCGAGTGAAGCGCCGGTTCATATCCACCAGCCGGTGGATATGAACCACGCCGCTCCCCCTCCCGCCGGGCTCGCCCGGGCGGGCTCAGAGCGTTCGGATGAGATCACTCATCCGCGCAATCATCCGGTCGTAGTCCCGGGCGACGGGAATGCCCGGCTTGCCCACATCGCCCACGCGGGCCATCAACTGCTGCACGTCGCCCCGCAGCTTTTTCACCGCGTCGCGGTGGGGTTTCGCCACATGGCGTTCCGCCTCGTCCAGATACCCCAGCGCGCTCTCCAGCTCGCTGCCGGCCTGGCGTGCGTCATGGGAAGTGAACTGGTCGATGCGGGCGAAGTGCACATGCAGGCGCGCCTCCACCAGGTCGTCCTTGCCCAGGGGCTGGTAGGTCAGGCGCTGCCAGCCCGTATCCACGTATGACTCGGCCCGCTCGGCCAGGGCCGCGGATTCCTCCCACAGGCGCGCCAGGCTGTCCGCCACCGTGGCTCCACCCGTCTCCAGCCGCTCCTTGACCGCCTGCAGCTCCTCCACCAGGTGGTCGGCCGCGTTCCGGGTCGTCTCGTCCATGGAATGGGCGGCGTGGTGCAGATAGCGATCAGCCTCGGCCAGATCGCGCCGCACCGAGTCCACGGCCCCGGCGGTGAAATCGCGGGTGGCCTGCCACAGCGATTCCCGGGCGCGGGCCATGGGGGCATCGACGCTGACCGACAGGAAGACCACGCTGTCCTCGGCCTGCTGCAGCGCTTTGTCGGCCGCCTGCGAATCACCCTTGTCCAGCGCGGCCCGCGCCGCCTCGATCCGGTCCCGCGTGCGCTTCAGCGGCAGGTCCACCTCGGTGTAGACCAGCGCCGCGTCGCCGGCGCGCAACTCCTCGTCCGCCGCCTGCTTGTCGCCTTTCTGCAGCCGCTGTTTCGCCTTGTCGATGTGCTCCCTGGCCTGCTGAACCGGCACCAGCTGCTCGATCTCGTCCAGGGAGCCGTAGATGGGGATCAGATCCGGCAGCACCTGTTCGCTGTCCTCGTATTCCAGGTGCCGCTTGGCGACCCAGATCCGATCCTTGACCGTGGCCGTGGGGAGTGCCGCGCCGATGATCTCGAGCAGCCGGTCCACTTTCTCCAACCGGGTCCTGGCGGCGGCCTCGTCCTTGCGGTGAAGGGCGGAACGGGCCTCGGCCATGTGCCGCAGCGCCTGGGCCGCGGCCGAGGAGATGGCGGCGGCCTCATCGGCTCCGAGATGTGCGGCGGAAGTGATCTTGACCTGTTCCCGGATGGCGTCCGCCTGCACGGGCATGGCCAGCGCTCCCAGCCCGGCGCCGAGCAGCGCCACGGCAAGCAGCTTGGGTTTGAGGTTGTTCATGGTCGAATCCTCCTTGCGGTTGCGACAGGGCAGTCGGGACTGCCGGGCACCATACCCTCTGCATCTGCCGTGCCAGCGTGGCCGGGGGCGTTAATGGGGGGAATGCGGCGATCGGGCACCGATGCTGGTGGATTTGCCCCCGTGCCGGTGGTGCAACGGCTCATTCCACCGCCCCCCGCGGCGGAGGGCGCGCAGCCGGGATCCGGGGGAAACTTGCCTTGGGCCCGGATGGCGGTCTATATCATCTGCGGAGGCGGGAAGCGGTACGGGCAACAGGAGGAGGGCGACGATATGCGGGCGAAGATCGTGGTGCTGATGCTGATGGCAGGCATTCTCCTCGCGTTCCGGATCGGAACGGCGGCGGCCGTGCCGGTGCAGACCGCCGGAGATGTTCGCTATGTCAGCGGCGGGATCGGCAGCGACGAGGTGGCGGCGATCAAGGCGCAGGCCGGCAGCTATGCGCTGGTGCTGGAATTCGCCGAGCGGGCCGGGAAGCGGGAGCGCTACATCGCCGACGTGGACGTGGAGATCTCCGGAGCGCGCGGTGCGCCGGTGTTGAGCGTCCGGACCGATGGTCCGTTCCTGCTGGTGGATCTGCCCGCGGGCAGCTACACGGTCAGCGCGACCTACAAGGGGAATACCCAGACCCGCGTCATCCAGGTCGGAAGCGGAACCACCCGCTCCGGCTGGTCCTGGGCGGCCGCGGGGGCCGAAGACGAACCGGTGCGGGCGCCGGACGAGTAGGGGCGGGCCGCGGAGCCGCCCGAAAAAAAAAGCCCGGCACTCGTGCCGGGCTTTTTCGTGGTGCGCCCGGCAGGGCGCACCCACTTGGAGGTGCAAGTCCTCTACTCGCCCGGCAAGGGGAAGA